>JAJQDL010000034.1:0-14685 GCA_021202235.1 Lachnospiraceae bacterium | reverse complement strand
CGGGCTACGCTACGGGCCTTGAGATCAACGGCGTTGGCTACCGGGCTCAGAAGCAGGGCAAAACCCTGGTGCTGTCTCTGGGTTATTCTCATCCCGTAGAGATGGTCGATCCCGAGGGAATCGAAGTGGTCTGCGATGGTCAGAACAAACTGATCGTCAAAGGCATTGACAAGGAAAAAGTAGGACAGTACGCCGCGGAAATTCGCAGCAAGAGAGGTCCGGAGCCTTATAAGGGCAAGGGCATCAAGTATGCGGATGAGGTGATCCGGCGTAAGGTCGGCAAGGCCGGTAAGAAATAAAGAAGGAGGAGTACGCAAAAAATGGTTAGCAAAGAATCCAGATCGGAAATTCGTGTTAAGAAGCACAGAAGACTCCGCAACCGTTTTTCTGGGACGGCCGAAAGACTGCGTCTTGCTGTTTTCAGAAGTAACAATCATATGTATGCCCAGATTATTGATGATGTCGCTCAGACGACCCTGGTTTCCGCGTCTACGCTGCAGAAGGACGTGAAGGCGGAACTGGAGAAGACGAACGATGTCGCAGCCGCTTCCTACCTGGGAACCGTTATCGCCAAGAGGGCGCTGGAAAAAGGCATCACTGCGGTGGTCTTTGACCGGGGCGGTTTCGTATATCAGGGCAAGATCAAAGCGTTGGCAGATGCAGCTCGTGAAGCTGGTCTGGAATTTTAGTAAGGAGGCGACAAGCGCATGAAACGTACAATCATTGATCCCAGCAATCTGGAACTGCTGGATAAAGTCGTGACGATCAAGCGTGTATCAAAGACGGTCAAGGGCGGCCGCAATATGCGGTTTACGGCTCTGGTGGCCGTCGGCGATGGCAACGGACATGTCGGCGCCGGTATGGGCAAAGCGGCTGAAATTCCGGAAGCGATCCGTAAGGGCAAGGAAGCTGCTACGAAGAATCTGGTGGAGATTCCGATCGACGAGAACAAGAGCATTCCTCATGATTATATTGGCAAATTCGGCAGCGCTCAGGTCATGCTGAAGCGTGCTCCCGAAGGAACCGGTGTAATCGCCGGAGGTCCTGCCCGTGCAGTGATGGAGCTGGCCGGCATCGAGAACATCCGTACCAAATCTCTGGGTTCCAACAATAAGCAGAATGTTGTTCTGGCGACCATTGAGGGCCTGAAATCTTTAAAGACCCCGGAGGAAGTCGCGAAGCTGCGCGGCAAATCCGTCGACGAAGTCTTGGGTGAATAAGGAGGAAGCACAAAATGGCTGAGAAAGTAAAGGTTACTTTGGTGAAATCGCCCATCGGTGCGATTCCCAAGCACAGAAAAACGGTGGAAGCCCTGGGTCTTACAAAGATGCATAAAACGGTGGAGCTGCCGGATAACGCAGCGACCCGCGGCATGATCCAGCAGGTGAAACACCTGGTCAAAGTGGAAGAAGCATAGGAGGTGCACCATGGATTTATCGAATTTGAAGCCCGCGGAGGGCGCCGAACACAGTTACAATTTCCGGCGTGGCCGCGGCCACGGTTCAGGGAATGGGAAGACCGCCGGTAAGGGTCACAAGGGACAGAAGGCTCGTTCCGGAGCTCCCAGACCTGGTTTTGAAGGCGGCCAGATGCCTCTGTATCGCCGTCTTCCCAAGAGAGGCTTTACCTGCATCAACTCCAAGAACATCGTTGGGATCAATGTCAGTGCGCTGGAGTCCTTCGAGGACGGAGCAACCGTGACAGTAGAGACGTTGCTGGAACGGGGCATTGTGAAGAATCCCAGAGATGGCGTTAAGATTCTCGGCAATGGAGAACTCACCAAAAAGCTTAACGTAAAAGCCAATGCCTTCAGTGCAGGCGCAAAAGAAAAGATTGAAGCGTTAGGTGGAACAGTAGAGGTAGAATAATTATGTTCAAAACACTCCGCAATGCCTTAAAGGTCGCGGACATCCGCCGTAAGTTGATGTTCACGTTCTTTATGATCGTCATTGTCCGCATCGGAAGCCAGATTCCCACCCCGGGTGTGAACGCGGCCTTCGTTGCGGAGTGGTGGAGTAACCAGACATCCTCGGCGTTCAATTTCTTCAATACGATCACGGGAAGCTCCTTCACGGAGATGTCCATCTTCGCACTGAGCATTACGCCGTATATTACTGCGTCCATTATCGTACAGTTGCTGACCATTGCAATTCCTCGTCTCGAGGAATTGCAAAAGGAAGGCGAGGAGGGACGCAAGGTAATCAATAAGATTACCAGATATCTGAATATCGGCCTGTCCGTGATTCAGTCGGTGTCTATGGCGATCGGTTTTGGCTCCAGTTTCCTGATTCATTATACCTGGTACAATGTCATTTTTGTGGCTGCAATCATGACGACCGGTAGTGCGGTCCTGATGTGGATCGGTGAGCAGATCACAGAGAAAGGGATTGGAAATGGTATTTCGATCATCCTCCTGGTGAACATTATTTCAGATATGCCCACTGATTTTATGACTTTGTACACGACTTTCGTCAGTGGCAAAGCGATTGCTCTGGGAATCGTATCGGTTGTTGTTATTTTGGCTCTTTTGCTGGCACTCGTGGTGTTTGTTATCTATCTGCAGGACGGCGAGCGCCGTATCCCGGTTCAGTACGCGAAGAAGATGCAGGGCCGGAAGCTGGTGGGAGGTCAGTCCTCTCATATCCCGCTGAAGGTTAACACCGCCGGTGTGATTCCGGTGATTTTTGCGTCGTCCCTGCTGAGCTTCCCGGGCATCATTGCCAGCTTTGTCGGCCTGAACTATTCAGCGCCCAGCACAATTCCGGGCTATATCATCAAGGCACTGACGCAGAGTTACTGGTGTGATCCAGACGCGCCGATCTACTCGATCGGTCTGGTGATTTACCTGGTACTTCTGGTGTTCTTCGCTTATTTCTATACTTCCATCACCTTCAACCCGATTGAAGTTGCCAACAACATGAAAAAGCAGGGCGGTTTTATCCCCGGCATACGACCGGGTAAGCCTACTTCCGAATATCTGGAGCATGTGCTGAATTACCTGATCTTCATCGGAGCCGCAGGTCTGGCGATCGTGGCTGTGATCCCCATTGTACTTACTGGCCTGTTCGGCGTTGGTTCGTCTCTGTGCTTCTTCGGAACATCCCTGATCATTATCGTGGGTGTTATCCTGGAAACATTGAAGCAGGTGGAGTCCATGATGCTGGTCCGCTACTATAAAGGTTTTCTGAGCGATTGATTTTTCGCTGCGTCGGAGCTTTTGCTCCGGCGCAATGTTCAGAAGAGAGGTGCTGTTATGAAAATCATCATGCTGGGAGCGCCCGGTGCCGGTAAAGGCACACAGGCAAAAATGCTTTCTGAAAAATATGACATCCCGCACATTTCCACAGGAGATATCTTCCGCGGAAATATCAAAGCGGGAACAGAGCTGGGCCGGAAGGCAAAGGAGTATATGGATGCCGGAGCTCTTGTTCCCGATGAGCTGACAGTAGATCTGGTGATGGACCGGATCGGACAGTCAGACTGTGAGAAGGGATACATCCTGGACGGCTTCCCGCGTACCATGAATCAGGCACAGAAGCTTTCGGAAGCTCTGGCTGCTGCGGGAGATATCGATGTTGCAGTGAACGTGGATGTTCCTGACGAAGCCATTGTAGAGCGTATGTCCGGTCGCCGTGTGTGTCCTTCCTGCGGAGCCAGCTACCATGTGGTGAATATTCCGACGAAGAAGCCGGGGATCTGTGACCGTTGCGGAGCCTCTGTGATTCAGCGTGAGGACGATCGTGCGGAGACTGTACTGAAGCGCCTGTCTGTTTATCATGAGCAGACACAGCCCCTGATCGATTACTATAAGGAAATGGGGCGTGAAGTGGATATCGACGGTACGCAGCCCATGGAATCGGTGTTTGCAGAGATTGTCCGAAAGCTGGGAGATTGAGATGCCCATCACGATCAAATCGGAAAGGGAGCTCGAACGGATGCGCGAAGCCGGCCGACGGCTGGCTCTTGTTCATGAAAAGCTGAAGCAGGCGATCCGCCCAGGTATTTCCACGGCAGAGATTGACCGTCTGGGAGAGTTTCTGATTCGAGAGCAGGACAGCGTTCCTTCTTTTCTTCATTATAATGGGTATCCCGCTTCTATCTGTGTGTCAGTGAATGATGAGGTTGTACATGGCATTCCGTGCGAGGAGCGAATCCTCCGGGAAGGAGATATTGTCAGCCTGGATGCCGGCCTGATCTATGAGGGCTATCATGCGGATGCAGCCCGTACCCATGCGGTGGGCACTGTGACGCCGGAGGCACAGAGACTGATGGATGTCACGCGAGAGTGCTTCTTTGAGGGGATCCGATTTGCCCGGGCAGGTTGTCATCTTCATGATATCTCTGCGGCTGTCGAAGCGCATGCGGAGAAATACGGGTATGGCGTTGTACGTGACCTGGTGGGGCACGGGATTGGAACGCATCTTCATGAGGCGCCGGAGGTGCCGAATTTTCGCCAGAAAAAACGGGGCATCCTGTTGAAGCCTGGTATGACGCTGGCTGTAGAACCCATGATCAATGCAGGCACATGGAAGGTGAGATGGCTGGAGGATAAATGGACGGTGGTCAGCACCGACCATTCTCTGTCGGCCCATTATGAAAATACCATATGTATTACGGAGGGTGAGCCGGAGATTCTGACTCTGACCGCCCGGGAAGCGGAGGAGCTCTCCGCATGTAAGACGTTAAAGGCTGCAAGGTAGAAGGAGGACCGAATGTCGAAAGCCGATGTGATCGAAATTGAGGGACGGGTTGTGGAAAAACTGCCCAATGCCATGTTTCAGGTAGAACTGGAGAATGGCCACCAGGTGTTGGCTCATATCAGCGGCAAACTCCGCATGAATTATATCCGGATCTTACCCGGAGATAAGGTGACGCTGGAGCTTTCGCCCTATGATCTCACCAAGGGCCGCATTATCTGGCGAGATAAATAAGAGACGGGTAAAAAGTTCTTGCCTAATTGGCATTTAGATGGTATAATTTTGGGTGCGTTTTTTGAGGAAACAAGAAAAACCGTCAGGAAAGGAGTGCAAAATGAAGGTTAGATCGTCCGTAAAACCCATGTGCGAGAAGTGTAAGGTCATCAAGCGCAAGGGCAGTGTGAGAATTATCTGCGAAAATCCCAAGCACAAGCAGAGACAGGGCTGATCGTCAGATTCTAAGATTATATGACACAAGGGACAAAAGGTCAGGAATAGAACGCTTGCGTTCTTATTCCTGACCTTGGGGACCGCAACATCATGAGGAAGCAGCCATTTTGGTCATGTTTTGACCAAAATGAGCGGATTCCGAATGATGTTAGGATTGCGGGAGTGCAAAGCACGGAGCAATCCGTAGTGTCATGTCCTTTGGCGTTTAAATCATTATTTTATATGGAGGTATTACACAAATGGCTCGTATTTCAGGTGTTGATTTACCGAGGGAAAAACGTGTTGAGATCGGCTTGACCTATATCTATGGTATCGGCAGAACCAGTTCTAACCGTATCCTGGCAGAAGCGAAGGTGAATCCGGATACCCGTGTAAAAGATCTGACGGATGAGGAAGTAAACCGGATCCGTGAGGTCATTGACGCGACGCAGACTGTGGAAGGCGACCTGAGAAGAGAGACTGCTCTCAACATCAAGCGTCTTCAGGAGATCGGCTGCTATCGTGGTATCCGTCACAGAAGAGGTCTTCCTGTGCGTGGTCAGAAGACAAAGACCAACGCCAGAACTCGGAAGGGTCCTAAGAAGACTGTGGCAAACAAGAAGAAATAATAAATAGAAAGGAACCCATCATAAGGGAAGGTTAGTTTTAAAATGGCTAAAAAAGTGTCAGCTAAGAAAGTGACCAAAAAACGTGTCAAGAAAAACGTTGAACGCGGACAGGCTCATATCCAGTCATCCTTTAACAACACCATCGTGACCCTTACAGATACGCAGGGGAACGCGTTGTCGTGGGCAAGCGCTGGCGGGCTTGGCTTCAGAGGTTCAAGGAAATCTACCCCCTATGCCGCTCAGATGGCAGCTGAGACAGCTGCGAAAGCCGCTATCCCCCATGGTCTGAAGACTGTTGACGTTTTTGTGAAGGGACCCGGTTCCGGACGTGAAGCAGCGATCCGTGCGCTTTCCGCCTGTGGTCTGGAAGTGACTAGTATTAAGGATGTAACACCCGTGCCTCACAACGGATGCCGTCCGCCGAAACGTAGAAGAGTATAATGGAGGTGCAGACAAGTGGCAGTAGATAGAGTTCCGGTTCTGAAAAGATGCAGATCCTTAGACCTTGATCCGATATATCTTGGAATTGATAAGAAGTCCAGAAGACAGCCGAAACGGACGAACCGTAAGGTGAGCGAGTATGGCCTGCAGCTGAGAGAGAAGCAGAAAGCCAAGTTCATTTACGGTGTGCTGGAAAAACCTTTTAGAAATTATTATGCAAAGGCCGAGAGAATGAAGGGGACGACCGGTGAGAACCTGATGGTTCTTCTGGAGATGCGTCTCGACAACGTTCTCTTCCGCGGCGGGCTGGGGCGTACCCGTATGGAGACCCGCCAGATCATTGATCACAAGCATGTGCTGGTGAACGGCAAGTGCGTCAATATCCCTTCCTATCAGGTGAAGGTGGGTGATGTGATCGAGATCAAAGAAAAATGCAAATCCTCCGAGCGGTATAAGCAGATCGTGGAGACGACGGCCGGACGGCTGACCCCCGGCTGGGTGGAGAGCGATCTTGAAAATCTCCGCATCACCGTGAAGGAAACTCCCACGAGAGAAGCTATCGACGTCCCGGTGAACGAGATGTTGATCGTTGAGTTGTACTCCAAATAATTGAGGGACGAGAGTCTCTTATCGAGAGTCCCAGAAGGAGGGAGTATCATGTTTGAATTTGAAAAACCCAATATCGAGATTGCCGAGATCTCCGAGGACAAGAGATATGGTCGATTTGTGGTAGAACCTCTGGAACGTGGCTATGGCACAACTCTGGGGAATTCTCTGCGGAGAATTATGTTGTCTTCTCTTCCTGGCGTCGCAGTGAGCCAGGTTAAGATCGATGGAGTCCTTCATGAGTTCAGCTCGATTCCCGGCGTTAAGGAGGACGTGACGGAGATCGTGATGAACCTGAAAAACCTTGCCATCCGCAGTGAGTGTGATTTCACGGAAGCAAAGGTGGGATATATTGAGTTCGAGGGCGAAGGAGTCGAGACAGCGGCCGATATTCGCCTGGACTCTGATCTGGAGATCATGAACCCTGATCTGCGGATTGCCACCTGCAGTGGGGGCAAGGATACGAAATTCAACGCGGAGATTACGATCACGCGTGGCAGAGGCTATGTAAGCTCTGATCGTAATAAGACAGAGGATCAGCCGATCGGTGTCATTGCGATTGATTCCATCTATACGCCGGTAGAGCGTGTGAACATGGCCGTGGAAGACACACGTGTGGGCAAGTTCACGGATTATGATAAGCTGACACTCGATGTTTTTACAAATGGAACAATGGGGCCGGATGAGGCTGTCAGCCTGGCCGCCAAGGTGCTCAGTGAGCATCTGAATCTTTTTATTGATCTGTCGGAGAAGACCATGAATACAGAAGTCATGGTGGAAACGAAGGACGATGAGAAGGAAAAGGTTCTGGAGATGAACATCGATGAGCTGGAGTTGTCCGTGCGCTCTTATAACTGTCTGAAGAGAGCCGGCATCAACACGGTGGAAGAATTAACGAACCGTACTTCCGAGGATATGATGAAGGTCCGCAATCTGGGCCGCAAGTCCCTGGAAGAGGTTTTAGCGAAGTTAAAGGAGCTTGGATTGGAACTCAATCCCAGCGATGAGTAATAGGTCGGAGGTGAGAGTATGGCACAGTATAGAAAGCTTGGAAGAACGTCAAGTCAGAGAAAAGCTTTACTGAGAAGCCAGGTGACTGCTCTGCTGAATAACGGCAAGATCGTCACCACAGAAGCTCGCGCGAAGGAGGTCCGTAAGATTGCGGAGGGCCTGATCGCACTTGCTGTGAAAGAAAAAGATAACTACGAGACCGTCACGGTCAATGCAAAGGTGGCTGTGAAGGATAAAGATGGCAAGAGAGTAAAAGAGACTGTCAATGGCAAGAAGGTCACGAAGTTTGAGACGGTCGAGAAGACCATCCGCAAGGATAACCCCAGCCGTCTTCATGCCCGGAGACAGATGCTGAAGGTTCTGTATCCTGTGACACAGGTTCCCAAGG
This sequence comes from Lachnospiraceae bacterium, assembly GCA_021202235.1. Taxonomy (GTDB): domain Bacteria; phylum Bacillota; class Clostridia; order Lachnospirales; family Lachnospiraceae; genus UBA3305. The sequence goes on along the minus strand of JAJQDL010000034.1, from coordinate 6,484 downwards.
AGCAGGCCGGACGCAAGAGAAACACCAAGCAGGTGGATCTTGCTGCGAAGCTGTTTGATGAGATCGCACCGAAGTATGCGAACCGTCAGGGCGGCTACACCCGCATCGTGAAGATCGGACCCCGCCGCGGCGACGCTGCGATGGAAGTGATCCTGGAGCTGGTATAATCGTTTGATGAGAGAAAAGAGCTGCCGAACCCGCAGAGTGTGGGAGGCAGCTCTTTTTCTGTAAAAATGTGCGGATATCGGAAGCACAGAGAGGAAGGCTCTCTGTGCTTTGGTTCCGCTGCGTTGTTCTATCAGTGTCTGCGGCAACAGGTGATGGCCAGTGCGCCGGGACCGATATGGCAGGAAATACTCAGAGAGAGGGCCACAGCATAGAAGTCTTCGATGCTGTGGCCGGGGATTGCGGCCATCGCCTCCTGACGGAATAAGTCCAGATCTTCCGGATTGTGCGTGTAGGCCATGTGAAAAACACAGTGCTCCGCGCCGCCGAAGCGCTCTGCAGCATCTTTTTGAACGGCTTCGATCATGGTTTTTTTAGCCTGGCGGACAGAGCGGGAAGTGGCGAACGCATCCAGTTTTTCCCCCTGGATCTGCAGGACTGGCTTCAGACGCAGCAAGGAGCCGATTGCGGCCACAGCCGGTGTCAGACGTCCGCCCTTCCGCAGGTAGGTCAGTGTATCCACCATGATATAAATGCTGGAATCGAAGCGTGTGTCTTCCAGCTGCTGACGGATCTGCGCGGCATTTGCGCCATCCCTGACCATTTGCAGGGCTTCCAGGACTGACAGCCGCTGCGTCACAGAGATCCGCTGATTATTGACCACCTGCACCTTTCCCTCAAAGTCCTGAGCCAGAGAGAGCGCGGTCTCACAGGAGCCGCTGAGTCCGCTGGACATGGGGATGTGGACGATCTCATCGTATTCCCGGAGAAGCTCGTTCCAGAGATCCAGGATGTCTCCGACCATGGGTTGTGAGATCGAGATATCGGCGCCTTCTGCCAGACGCGCATAGAACGTGTCCTGATCCAGCGTGATATCTTCGTAATACATGGTTTCATTGATATAAAAGGGCATCGGCAGGACGCGAATCCCTAATTCCGATGCTTCCTTCTGACTGATGCCGCTGTTGCTGTCAGTGACAATAGCGATTTTCTTCATGGCTATGGCTGCCTCCTGTTGTATTACAGGGCAGGAACCCTGCCCGTATCATCTTTTTGTGTTTCGCTGTATTGTGTATTATAAAAAAATGGAAAGCTGTTGGCAAGGTTTCATCAGAAAAAAATCAGTTTTATTCTGGTGTATTGCATTTTCACGAAGAATCCTTTAGAATGAATCATTGGTTCCAGCGGTGTGGCCGCGGGACACATGTGATATTGGCATCAGAATGATAGGAGACACGCGATGGGTATTGTGAAGACGGCAAAGCTCATATATGAGTATGCCAGGAGAGATGAGGATAATCGTGTAATCGAGACCGTCCGTGCAGTCGACAGAGTGGATCTGGACATCCAGGAGGGAGAATTCGTCGCGATTCTGGGACGAAATGGCTCTGGGAAGTCGACGATGGCGAAACAGCTGAATGCGCTCCTTTATCCGACGGAAGGAACGGTCTGGATTGAAGGAATGGATACGACCGAGGAGAAATATCTCTGGGATATCCGCCAGACAGCCGGGATGGTGTTCCAGAATCCGGATAACCAGATTATTGCTACGGTCGTGGAGGAGGATGTGGGATTCGGTCCGGAGAATATGGGGATTCCTCCGAAGGAGATCTGGAAACGAGTAGATGAGAGTCTGCAGGCCGTGGGAATGACCGCGTATCGGAAGATGTCACCGAACCATTTGTCCGGTGGGCAGAAGCAGCGGGTGGCGATTGCCGGCGTGATGGCGATGAAGCCCCGCTGTATTATCCTGGATGAGCCGACAGCCATGCTGGATCCCAATGGGAGAAAGGAAGTCATCCGCACGATCCGGGAGTTGAACCGCGAAGAGGGAATTACGGTGCTGCTGATCACACATTATATGGAAGAGACGGTCGATGCCGACCGGATCATCGTGATGGATGCCGGGCATGTGGAGATGACCGGAACGCCGCGGGAGATTTTCAGTCAGGTAGAGCGGTTGAAGGAACTGAAACTGGATGTGCCGCAGGTGACAGAGCTGGCCTATGAGTGTAAGAGGGAAGGACTGAATGTGCCGGATGGGATTCTGACCGTTCAGGAATTGGTGGATGCCCTATGTCAATAGAATGCAGATCGCTGAATTATATATATGGACAGGGGACAGCCATGGAGGTTCATGTGCTGCAGGATATCAATCTGACCATTGAAAAGGGAGAATTCGTCGGCATCATCGGTCATACCGGATCGGGAAAATCTACGCTGATTCAGCACTTTAACGGACTGCTCCGGGCCACGACGGGACAGGTCCTTTATGACGGAGAAGACATTTTTTCAGAAGGCTATGACCGACGGGCACTGCGCGGCCATGTTGGTCTGGTATTTCAGTATCCGGAACATCAGCTCTTCGAAGCAGAGGTTTTTCAGGATGTTTGCTTTGGCCCTAAAAATCAGGGGCTGCCCAGGGAAGAAATTGAAAAGCGTGCCCGTGAGGCCCTGGAACTGGTGGGATTGGGGAAGGAATTTGATAATCGCTCGCCCTTCGAGCTGTCCGGCGGTCAGAAGCGCCGCGTGGCCATCGCAGGTGTCCTGGCGATGGAGCCGGACTATCTTATCCTCGATGAACCAACAGCCGGACTTGATCCGGGTGGACGCGATGAGATCCTGGGTGTCCTGCGGGATCTTCATGAAAAAAGGGGCATCGCCGTGATCCTCGTGTCCCACAGCATGGAGGATGTGGCAAATTATGTGAAGAGGATCGTGGTCGTCACTGATGGACGGATCGCCCTGGCCGCTGCGCCCCGGACCGTGGTGCCGCATTACAAGGAGCTGGAGGCGATCGGCCTGTCTGCTCCACAAGTGACATATATCGCGCATGCGCTGCGGGAGCGGGGACTGATGGTCGATGAGACTGTGACGACCGTAGAAGAGGCCAAAGAATCGATTCTGGCGGCGCTGCATATGCGGGATGCAGAGAGGGGGCGGACTGAGCGATGATGAAGGATATCACATTGGGACAATATTACCCGGTGGAGTCTCCCATTCACAACCTGGATCCGCGGACCAAGCTGATGGGAACCATGCTATACATTATCTCTCTGTTTATCGCGGACAACCTGGCCTGCTATCTGCTGGGTATTCTGTTCCTGGCGATTGTGATTCACCTGTCGCGCGTGCCGATGAGTTATATTACCCGGGGACTGAAGCCGATCGCGGCGCTGCTTTTGATCAGCGTCCTTTTCAACATGTTTCTCACCAATGGAGAACCTCTGTACTGGCAGTGGAAATTCCTGAAGATCACAGGGACCGGGCTGCGGCAGGCCTTCTATATGGGACTGCGTCTGATCCTCCTGATCATGGGATCTTCGCTGATGACCTTTACAACAACGCCGACCTCCCTGACCGATGGTCTGGAAAAAGGGCTGCGTTTCCTGAATGTCTTCCATGTGCCGGTTCATGAGGTGGCGATGATGATGTCCATCGCTCTGCGCTTCATCCCAATCCTGACTGAGGAGACGGATAAGATTCAGAAGGCGCAGATGGCGCGCGGGGCGGATTTTGAAAACGGAAATATCATTGCCCGGGCGAAAGCCATGATTCCGCTGCTTGTGCCGCTGTTTATCTCTGCCTGGCGGCGGGCGACCGATCTGGCGATGGCTATGGAGGCCCGGTGCTATCACGGGGGAAGCGGCCGCACAAAAATGTTTCCTCTGGAGTATAAACAGGCCGACCGGATCGGGTATGGGATCCTTGTTCTTTATCTGGTCGCGCTCTGCCTGCTTCGCTATCTGCTGTGAGGTCTGAGATGAAGAGAATCATGCTGACCGTGTCCTATGACGGCACGGCCTACTGCGGCTGGCAGTGGCAGCCGGGAGTTCTTACCGTGGAGTCGGTGCTGAATCGGGAATTGAGTCGTCTGCTTCGGGAAGAGATTCAGGTGAAGGGGGTGAGCCGAACCGATTCCGGCGTTCACGCGCTGGGGAACCTGTGCATTTTTGATACGGAGACGCATATCCCGCCGGAAAAGATCTGCTTTGCTTTGAACCAAGGCTTGCCTGCAGACATTGTCGTGCAGGATTCCTGTGAGGTGCCGCTGCATTTTCATCCCCGTAAATGCGGCAGCAAAAAGACTTATGAATATACGATCTGGAACAGCCGTTTTCCCAATCCGGTAAATCGCCGGTATGCCAGCTGGATTCACGCTCCTCTGGATGAGAAGCGGATGCAGGAAGCCGCCGCCTGTCTGGTGGGAGAGCATGACTTTAAGAGCTTCTGCTCGCCGCGGACAGAGGCGGAAACGACCGTGCGGCGTATCCTGGAGATTTCCGTGCGGCGTGAGGGCTGTCTGGTCATACTGCGCGTGCAGGGAACCGGTTTCCTCTACAATATGGTGCGGATCATTGCCGGAACCTTGATCCAGGTCGGGCGGGGCGTTCTGCCGCCGGAGCGGGTATCGGAGATCCTGGCGGGCTGTGACCGCGCTCTGGCAGGACCCACCGCCCCGCCGGAGGGGTTGTGCCTGAAGGAGATCGCGCTGGATGAAGACCCCTGGAAAGCCTTGAAAAATAAGGAGATCAGCGGTGAAATTCCGGCAGAAAATCCTCCGAAAAATGCTTGACACGCCACGGGCAGTGTATTATACTGACTTAGTGCGACATCAGATGATTGTACAGATATCCAATGCCCCGGTGATGTGCTTTCCATTTTGTGTCAGCTTGAGATGAATCATGATTGAGATAATAAGGAGGCCCAACCAATGAAGAGTTATATGGCCAGCCCGTCCACCATCGAGAGAAAATGGTATGTTGTGGACGCTGAGGGTAAGACTTTAGGTCGTTTGGCATCTGAAGTTGCCAAGGTTCTGAGAGGGAAAAATAAACCTACTTTCACACCCCATATCGATACCGGCGACTATGTGATCGTTGTCAATGCAGCGAAAGTCAAGGTGACCGGTAAGAAACTGGATCAGAAGATCTATTATCATCACTCCGACTATGTCGGCGGCATGAAAGAGACTACTCTGCGTGAGATGATGAACAAGAAGCCGGAGAAGGTCGTTGAGCTTGCCGTCAAGGGAATGCTTCCCAAGGGACCGCTGGGACGTGAGATGTATAAGAAGCTTCATGTATATGCCGGACCGGAGCATGAGCAGCAGGCTCAAAAGCCGGAAGCGCTTACATTTTAATCGGGTGTAGAAAGGAGGAATACGATCATGGCAGACAGATATTATGGAACTGGAAGAAGAAAGAAGAGCATTGCCCGCGTGTATCTGACACCTGGCACTGGAAAGATTACGATCAATAAGAGAGATATTGATGAATATTTCGGCATGGAGACCCTGAAGGTTGTCGTGCGCCAGCCCCTGGAGGCTACGCAGAACACCGGCAAGTTCGATGTTCTGGTCAACGTACACGGAGGCGGTTTCACCGGTCAGGCCGGTGCGATCCGTCACGGTATCTCCCGTGCTCTGCTTCAGGCAGACCCTGAGACCCGTCCTGTCCTGAAGAAGGCCGGATTCCTGACGAGAGACCCTCGAATGAAGGAAAGAAAGAAATACGGCCTCAAGGCGGCTCGTCGCGCTCCGCAGTTTTCGAAGAGATAATTGGCTCTTCAAAAGCAGTCAAAACAGCTCAAAAACCCCGAAAATACGCCATTTTCCGGGGTTTTTTCTTTTTGAAAAGTTTTGTCGGCGCTGTCCGGTTTTGTCCTGATTTGATGCCGTTTATCGTAAAAATTTCTGTTAATGAAGTGGACAAATCGCAAAAAAACGAGGAAAAATGTTAATGAAGTGGACAATTTTTCCTCGTTTCCGGGTGCAAAAAAGGACGTTTTCAGAGCCCCTTCTCATCGGGTTCCGGACGTCCCTTTTTTCATCCTCAGCAGAGCATCCGGTCAGCTTTCTGATACCGGTGTGCACTCAATGCTGTCAGGAACATTATATCTCCATAAGTCGTAATCCTCTTTCGTCAGCTCCCCTTTTTTCATCTGGAAAAATGAGAGCCAGATGGTTCCCAACACCCCTATAAAATACAAGGTCGAATCATATAAGGAAAAACGCCGGAAATACGTCATCTCTGATCACTACACCAAAAATACGGATGCTGCCAGAACGGAGCACAGAGCGCCGAAGCAGGCATCCAGACCCAGAGAAGCCACCCGCTAGGATGGCCGATCAGCAAACCAGTAAGAAGACCTCTCCGCCCGAAGATGATCGGGATTGACGGAGGGGTCTTTTTTGTGCTCAAAAGGGCGTTCGGAAGGAGGCGGTCAGAATGAATCGAATCCGCAGTCCCACTGACATGAACTCTCAGTTAAAGAAAGCGCATGCGAAAAAAGGAAAGGAGAAGGAACCGGATGATGG
>JAJQDL010000052.1:12133-16339 GCA_021202235.1 Lachnospiraceae bacterium | reverse complement strand
TAAGTCCAGCTAAGAAATGTCAAGGGGTGATTTAAAAAATCAAAATCAGGTTGGAAAGTCGTTTCTCATTCGCTGCCAGAGTATATGCGGTTCCCGAACGTCCGTCAAGGCTATATAAACGCCTGCGGCGGCCTTGACAGACGCTCGGCAACCGCATAGATGGACAGCTAAGCGAATGAAAAGGCAGGTGTGCCCTTACGGTACCCTCTTTTCAGGATTGAAAATGGTGCTTGCCATGTCGGAGACTGGCTTTGGCAACTAAAAATGTGTAACTTTAACAAACCTACCTGCAAGGCAGGGAAACCATATACTGCTATGCATTCTATATTAAGCGATTCGCTTTTGGGTGGTTGGATGCTCCAACGCATACTGGCGGCAGTGTTCCTCAGGAGTGACCATTTCATATGGCTTGTTATCGCGCAGCATCGCGTAAATAATGTTACAGATTTTGTGTACGACAGCTCCGACAGCAACCTCTTTCTTCTTGGAGGAACATTTGTCTTTGTAAAATTTGTGGATTACCGGGTTTACGGGTTCCTTTGTTCCCTTGCCCACCTTAAGGTTGTTGATTGCAACCATGTGGAGAATACGCCTTGCCAAAGGTGAACCACGTTTGGACATATGAACCTGATCTCCAGTAAATTTCCCAGACTGTTTTACTGCAGGGTCAAGGCCAAAGTATGCAAATAGCTTCTTAGGAGATGTAAACAGTTCGAAGGATCCTATCTCCGCCACCAGCACAACAGCGCTGAGAAACCCGATACCACGGAAAGTCTGAAGGAGAGCGATCTGGTCATAAACAGTCCTGTTTTTCAAACTATCGACGGTTTCGTGCATGGATTTCAAAAATTCATCCAGGGTTTCCTGAAGCTTGTGATAAATGCTAATGTAGCTTTTGATCCGTGTTGCATTGCTTGGAAGGGATCGTCCGAAGACAGCAGCGTCCTTTGCGGCGGCGATAATGGCTTCGTACTTTTCCAGAGCGTACTTTTCACCAAAACGGGCGGTCTTGTGGATGCTTTCCACAATGTCATCCTTGTTTGCGGAAAGCATATCGCTCGCCAGAGGATAGGATTCCAACAGACGGAGAGAGGATTTTGTGGTGACCTTGCTGAACACTCCGAGATATCCAGGGAAAGAAACCTTAAGTTCTGCTGTAAGCTTCTGTACGATGGCTGATTGCTCATCCACGAAGTAATAGTAGTCACGTACCAGATTGCGCAGGTCGATCACCTCGTCATCTGGAATGATAGAGACCTTCAGTGTGGAGTTCAGACCGACAATGGCAGCTTTTTTTGAGTCAAACCGGTCATTATGTACTTTCCTTATGTTCACATTTGTGCTATTCTTAGTAACGATAGGATTGATTGCGAAGCAGGCAAAACCCTTATCGCGAAGGAAGTACAGGAGCGGGATGTGGTAGATCCCGGTGGACTCAAGGAAGCATCGGCTTTCAAGAGAATACGTCTCTTGTGCTTCCTTTATTTTTGCGACCGCCAGGTCTCTGGAAGCGGGATCAGCGTGAATGATCTTATAAGGTTTCCCGATCAACTTGCCGTTTGGGAGAGCAATGGACATCCATGTGAAGTCCGCACCAACATCCAGGCCAACGGAGAGGAAATAATCGCCGTTGAGCAGTTCAGGTACTTGTTTGTTTTTCATTTGTGTAATCCTTCCTGGCAGGTATCCATTTCCCAACGGTGGATACACAACCTAGCGGGTTATACAGGTATAGCCAGAGGCTTCCAACCAGCCAAAACATAAATCACCACCGAATGGATTGACAGACTTTCTAAGAGGTATGGCCAGCCAAGAGACTGGTTCCCAAGGAGAAAACGTCAATGCTCCTGTCCTGGTAATTATACCTTATGTTGAGTCTGGTGCAATATGGAAACCTCTGACACGGTAACTTTTCAATGAAGAGGGGGCATCCTCTTCGATCACAACCTCTGATGGAGGGAGACACCTCCTTCGGTTATGGATTAGATGGGCTTTGTAACTATTAATCAGTAGTCCTTATCGACTACATCATTATTATACTAGGAGAAGGTGTTATGACACAGCGAGAGAGGCAGATCCTCCGCTGGATCGAGGAGAATCCCCTGATCTCCCAGCAGGAGCTGGCGGAGCGGGCGGGAATCACAAGATCCTCAGTGGCGGTCCACATTTCCAACCTGACAAAAAAAGGTCACATCGCCGGACGGGGATATATCGTGCGCAGCGCGTCCTATGCGGTCGTTGTGGGTGGAGTCAATGTGGATATCGGAGGTATTTCCGGACAGCCTCTGGTGGCGGCCGACTCCAACCCCGGGCGGGTGCGTACCAGTCTGGGCGGCGTGGGACGCAACATCGCGCACAATCTTTCTTTGCTGGGGGTAGATACCCGGTTGGTCACGGCCTTCGGGGACGACACCTATGCGCAGTGGCTGGAGGCTTCCTGCAGTGAGCTGGGGATCGACATCAGCCGGAGCCTGCACCTGTCCGGGGCGGCGACTTCCACCTATCTCTTTCTGGCGGGGCCGGACGGGGATATGGTGCTGGCGGTCAGCGACATGGAGATCTGTGAGAAGCTGACGCCGCGGTTTCTGGCCTCTCAGTCGGCGCTGCTGGCGAATGCGCAGGTCGTCGTGGCAGATACCAACCTGCCGCAGGAATCCCTGCTCTGGATGGCAGAGAATGTCAAAGCACCTCTTTTTGCGGACCCGGTCTCGACCGCCAAGGCAGAGAAGCTTCGGCCCATTCTGGGACGGCTGCACACACTGAAGCCCAATCGTCTGGAAGCGGAGCTGCTCTCCGGTGTGGCGATCACCGACGAGACGAGTCTGCGCCGGGCGGCCGACGCTCTGCTGGCGACGGGACTGAGGCGGGTCTTCATCAGCCTGGGGGCGGAGGGAGTATTTGCCGCCGACCATAACGGATCTGTCCGGATTCCCGGCGGTCCGGTACAGGTGGTCAATGCCACCGGCTGCGGAGACGCTTTTATGGCGGCGATCACCTGGGCTTATCTCCAGGGAACAGATCTGGCAGGGACAGCCCGTCTGGGGATGGCGGCTGCTTCGCTGGCTCTGGAGAGTGAGGAGACGATTAACGCTTCGCTTTCAGCAGAAGCGCTGCGTGAGCGGACCGGGAAAGTTCCGCAGGCAGACATGCAAAGCAGCCTGCAGGTTACACTATAGATTATTTAAGGAGGAACACGCTATGAATTCGTATCTGGATATTGCACCGGAAGTTGCTGAGGCTCTGGCGGCCGGGAAGCCGGTCGTAGCTCTGGAGTCTACCATTATTTCCCATGGAATGCCTTATCCGCAGAATGTGGAGACAGCTCTTACTGTGGAGAAGGTCATTCGTGACCACGGCGCGGTGCCCGCGACCATCGCGGTCATCGGCGGCCGCCTGAAGGCCGGTCTCTCGGCGGATGAGATCGAGTATTTCGGGAAGAAAGGCATGGCCATCACCAAGGCCAGCCGCCGCGACCTGCCCGTGTTGGTTGCCCGGAAGGAGGACGGCGCCTGCACCGTCACGACCACGATGATGATCGCTCATATGGCCGGGATCTCAATCTTTGCTACCGGCGGCATCGGCGGCGTGCATCGGGGGGCGGAGACGACGATGGATATCTCCGCTGATCTGGAGGAGCTGGGACAGACGCCGGTGATGGTGATCTGTGCCGGAGCCAAGTCCATCCTCGATCTGGGACTGACCCTGGAATACCTGGAGACCAAGGGAGTTCCCGTGATCGGCTATGGCACCGAGATGCTGCCTGCTTTCTATACCCGCACGTCGGAGTTCGGTGTGGACTATCGGCTGGATACGCCCACGGAACTGGCCGCTGCTTTCCATGCGCAGCGCGAGATGGGTCTTAAAGGCGGCATGCTGGTGACGAATCCGATCCCCGAGGAGTATTCCATGGATCCTGCAGTTATTAACGCGGCCATTGATGAGGCTGTGGAGGAGTGCAAGGCAAAGGGTATTCACGGTAAGGCGACGACACCGTTCCTGCTGGCCCGTATTCAGGAGCTGACTGGCGGCGACAGCCTGGACAGCAACATCCAGCTGGTCTACAACAACGCGGCTCTGGCTGCGGAGACGGCCTGCGAGCTGGCGAAGATGAAATAAAACAGGAGATGAAAACAGGGAAGAGGGCTTCAGCGGCACCCCTATTCCTCATTGCTGAATATGCGACAGTCCCGGGCACAGCTAATGCAG
>JAJQDL010000052.1:10762-12123 GCA_021202235.1 Lachnospiraceae bacterium | reverse complement strand
AAAACCGCCGACCGCAACCTGAGGAAGAGGGCTGCCGCGGCAGCCCTCTTCCTCATTCCTGAATGTGCTCCAGTCCCTGGCTCAGGATGGTCAGCACATGACCGTCCGCCAGAGAGTAGTAGACGGTGCGTCCTTCCCGGCGGAACCGCACCAGGCGGCTCTGCTTGAGGATGCGAAGCTGATGCGATACAGAGCTCTGGGACATACCGATCGTGTCGGCGATATCCTGTACGCATTTCTCCTCCTCCGTGAGTGTAAAGAGAATACGGGTCCGTGTGGGGTCGCTGAAGATCTTGAAGAGCTCAGCCAGGTAATAAATTTCGTCATCAGTGGGCATGGTAAAGGGTGTGGACATGATATTTTCCTTCCATATTTAAGTACAAATGGTGTGAAGCGGGATCACAGGCTGGGAATGTTGAAGCGTTCCAGTTTTTCACGGAGACTTTCTTCGGTATTGGGAGACTCCGCGTTTTCATCGATCGTATTGCGGATCGCCAACATGCGCTGATCGATAGAGGCGATGTCTTCGGCGCATTCCGTGAGTTCCCTGACGATCAATTCCTCGTTCTTCACGGACTTCTTGTATTTCAGCTGGTGCTCCAGGCTGGCCCAGAAATCCATGGCGATGGTGCGGATCTGCACCTCCACACGCATATTTTTCTTCTGATCCGAGAAGAAGACCGGCAGCTCCACGATCAGATGCAGACTCCGGTAGCCGTTGGGCTTGGGATTCTTGATATAATCCTTGGTCTCGAGGAGTGTGATATCATCCTGCTCTGTGAGCATGGCAGCTACAGCGTAGATATCGTCGATAAAGGAGCAGATCACCCGGATTCCGGCGACATCGTTGATATTTTTCTCGACGGCACTGAGTGAGAAGGGAAGATTTTTCTTCTGGAGCTTCTGAAACAGGCTCATGGGCTTCTTCAGACGGCAGCTGATGAACTCGATGGGATTGCGCTGGTAGCGGACAGACAGGTCGGCGTTCAGCACCTCCAGCTTGGTACGCACTTCCCGAATGGCGCAGTTGTACATCATCATCAGCTCCTGATACTGCAGGGCGCTGTCGACCAGGTGGATGCCCTGAGCCATCAGCCCGTCCATCTGTTCTTCACTGAGATTTTCAAGAAAATATTGATCCGGTATACGTTTTTCGGGCAATTCCATCTATATCACACCTTCCAAAGAGCACAAATGAATGGCTCACACTGTCACTATTTTACCAATTTTCCCTGTGCATTGCAAGAACGGGGAGGTAAAGGAACCGTGAAATGTTTCAAATGAAATGTGAAAAAAGATGAACCGGCGGAAAGAGGGGATCGTGACCGGTCGAAGCGGTCTGTGCTATACTGCTAGGGTAG
>JAJQDL010000052.1:0-10752 GCA_021202235.1 Lachnospiraceae bacterium | reverse complement strand
AACTGGAGCACTACTACCTCTACCTCAGAAGCCCCGGCGGAACGAGCCTATCTGGACAGGGCGAAGCGGTCTGTGCTATAATGCTTCGGTACATTTGGACGGCGGCGCAACGACACGCTGCTGCGACGGAAGCGCCGCGGAGGCGCAGAGAAATCCGGAAAAAACGGAAAACGATTAGAAGGAGACAGAGTGATATGTGCAAGAGAGTGAGAACACGCTTCGCCCCCAGCCCGACGGGGCGGATGCATGTGGGGAATCTGAGGACGGCGCTGTACGCTTATCTGATTACCCGCCACGCAGGAGGTGACTTCATCCTGCGCATCGAGGATACCGATCAGGAGCGCTATGTGGAGGGCGCTGTGGATATTATTTACCGGACACTGGCGAAGACGGGCCTCGTACACGACGAGGGACCGGACCGGGACGGCGGCTGCGGCCCTTACGTGCAGAGCGAGCGGCAGGCCGCGGGGATTTATCTGAAATATGCGAAAGAGCTGATCGCGCGCGGCGAGGCCTATTACTGCTTCTGTGACCGGGAGCGGCTGGAGAGCCTGCGGCAGGAGATCGACGGCAAGGAAGTGTCCATGTATGACAAGCACTGCCTCAGCCTGTCTCCGGAAGAGGTGGAGGCCAACCTTGCGGCCGGGAAGCCTTACGTGATCCGGCAGAATATTCCCCGGGAAGGAACGACGACTTTCCATGATGAGATCTACGGGGATATTACGGTGCCCAACGCGGAACTTGACGACATGATACTCATCAAGTCAGACGGCTATCCGACCTATAATTTCGCCAATGTGGTGGATGACCATCTCATGGGCATCACACATGTGGTCCGAGGCAATGAATATCTCTCCTCAGCGCCCAAGTATACCCGTCTCTATGCCGCCTTCGGCTGGGAAGAACCGGTGTATGTGCACTGTCCGCTGATCACGGATGAGGAGCACCGCAAGCTGAGTAAGCGCAGCGGCCATGCTTCTTATGAGGATCTCATCGATCAGGGCTTCCTCAATGAAGCAGTGGTCAACTATGTGGCTCTTCTGGGCTGGAGCCCGGAGGATAACCGGGAGATCCTCAGTCTGCCGGAGCTGATAGAGGCCTTTGACTATCACCATATCAGTAAATCCCCGGCGGTCTTCGATATGACGAAGCTGCGCTGGATGAACGGTCAGTATATCCAGGCGATGGCGAAGGAAGACTATTACGAGAGAGCGCTTCCGGTCGTCCGCTCGGTGATTCACCGCGAGGATCTGGATCTTCGCAAGATCGCCGATCTGATGCAGACGCGCATTGAGGTCTTCCCGGAGATCGCGGAGCCGATCACCTTCTTCGAGGCGCTGCCGGACTACGATGTGGCGCTGTATACGCACAAGAAGATGAAGACGAATACGGAGAATTCGCTGACCGTGCTGCGCGATCTGTTGCCGCTGCTGGAGGCGCAGGAGGATTATGGGATGGAGGCCATGAAGGAGCTGGTTATGGGCTATGTCGCGGAGAAGGGCATCAAGAATGGCCAGGCTCTGTGGCCGCTGCGTATCGCCGTCTCCGGACGCCAGATGACGCCGGGCGGCGCCTATGAGATTCTGGATATTCTGGGGAAGGACGAGTCGCTGCAGCGCATCCGTGCGGGAATCGCGAAACTGGAGGCTGCGCAGGGATGAAATCTGTGACAGCATAATAAGAAGACGGGAACTAAGAAAGGTCGTATTGATCGTCCGAACGGGAAGCCAGGGGCGGACGGGAGAAGGGTCTGCCCCTGGCATCGTTATGAAGGGAGACGAGGAATATGCCGATAAATCCGGCGCAAGAGGAGGCGGTGCGTCATGGGGCGGGACCGGCCATGGTGTTGGCGGGACCCGGCTCCGGGAAGACGATGGTGATCACGCATCGCATCCGGCATCTGGTTGAGGAATTGAAAATAGAGCCTTCACATATCCTGGTGATCACCTTCACCAGGGCCGCTGCCGTGGAGATGGAGGAGCGATTTGGCCGTCTCATGGGTGGGAAGCGTCCGCCGGTCACTTTCGGCACCTTCCATGCGGTCTTCTTTAAGATTCTGAAATACGCCTATAACTTCTCCGCCGCCAACATCGCGCGGTCGGAGCAGAAAAACGCCTTCCTGCGGGAACTCATCGATCAGGCGGATCTGGAGACAGAGGATGAGGGAGAGCTGCTGTCGGCTCTGGCGGCGGAGATCAGCGCCGTCAAGGGAGATACGATCAAGCTGGAAAACTATTTCTCGCAGAGCTGCCCTGCGGATGTTTTTCGCCAGATCTACGAGGGGTATGAGGAGCGCATGCGCCGTGCCTCCCTGATCGATTTCGACGACATGATGAAGCTCTGCTATGAGCTCTTCACACAGAGACCGGACATCCTCGCTTCCTGGCAGAGAAAATATCAGTATATCTTAGTAGACGAATTCCAGGACATCAACCGGCTCCAGTATGAGATCGTGCGGATGCTGGCGGAGCCGAAGAGGAATCTCTTTGTGGTGGGAGATGACGATCAGTCGATTTATCGTTTCCGGGGAGCCCGGCCGGAGATCATGCTGGGCTTCCCCGAGGATTATCCGGAGGGGAAACGGATTCTGCTGGATATCAATTATCGCTGCGTTCCCTCGGTCATTGAGGCGGCGGGGCGTCTGATCGGGCAGAATGAGGCCCGCTACCGCAAGAACCTGCGGGCGGCGCAGACAGGGACGGAGCCGGTGACATGCCGCAGCTATGCAGATCTTCTGGAGGAGAATGACGCGGTGATTCGGGCGCTGCAGGACTATCACAGCCAGGGGATCCCCTATGAGGAGATGGCGCTGCTCTACCGGACCAACAGTGGTCCGCGCGTCATGGCCGGGCAGATGGTTCGCTGCAACCTGCCCTTCCAGATGGGGGATGTGGTTCCCAACCTCTATGAACACTGGATCTCGAAGGATGTGTTGACTTATCTGCTGCTGGCGACCGGATCCCGTGCTCGTGGAGATTTCCTGCGGATCATCAACAAGCCGAAGCGCTACATTCCCCGTGCGGTGTTTCCCAATGCACAGGTTTCCTTCGATGAACTGCGGCAGGCGGTGGGAGAGAAGGAGTGGATGGTCGACCGCGTCGACCGTCTGGAATACGATCTGCGGATGCTGGCGAAGATGCGTCCCTGGGCGGCCGTGAATTATGTGCGCAAGGGGATCGGTTACGAAGATTATCTGCGGGAATTTGCCGAGACCCGCCGCATCCGTCCCGACGAGCTCTTTCAGGTGCTCGATGAGCTGCAGGAAAGCGCGGAGCCCTTCCCGACGCTGGCGGAGTGGATGGCGCATATGCGCGAATACACGGAAAAGTTGGCGGACCAGAAGAAAAAAGACCGCTTGGAGCGGCAGGGGGTGGCGATCGCCACCATGCACAGCTCCAAGGGTCTGGAATACCGGGTCGTGTTCCTACCGGATGCCAACGAGGGCATCACGCCCCACGGGCGGGCCGTCCTCGACGCGGACATCGAGGAGGAGCGGCGGCTGTTCTATGTCGCCATGACCCGCGCCAAGACGCATCTGCATATCAGTTTTGTCCGGGAGCGCTTCAACCGCGAGATGGCCCCGTCCCGCTTCGTGAAGGAGACGGGGGTGCTGGTGGAAGTGATTCGGAAGAGCTAGTCGTCCAGCTCTGCAGCGTCCACCAGCTCGTCGTAATCCAACTCGTCCAGGATCTCGTCGTAGCGGTCAGCGACGGCCTCGAACTCCTCATCGTCCTGGATGTTGTCCAGGATTACTTCGCCGTCCTCATCCTCGCTGAAACGGTACAGAAAGACCTCGCCCTCCTCGTCGTCCAGCTGGTCAGTAGGCAGGAGGGCTACATACTGCCGGTCCTCCAGGGGAAAACGGGCCAGAACCACGCATTCCATCTGTGTGCCGTCCTCCAGCTCCAGGTTGATGATAACATCTTCTTCTTCGGTATAGGCTTCTTCGATATCACTCATGAGATTGTTTCCTTTCTTAATAACATTATAAAAATCCGACTGGTGACATATTTATACGTTGAAGCGGAACAGGATGACGTCGCCGTCCTGCACCACATAGTCTTTCCCTTCCAGACCGACCAGGCCTTTTTCCTTGGCAGCGGCGTAGCTGCCGGCGTCCAGCAGATCCTGATAGTTGACGACTTCAGCACGGATGAAGCCCCGCTCGAAGTCGGAGTGGATCTTACCGGCAGCGGCGGGCGCCTTGGTTCCCTTACGAATGGTCCAGGCCCGGGTCTCCTGCTCGCCTGCGGTCAGGTAGCTGATGAGCCCCAGCAGGTGGTAGCTGGCGGTGATCAGCTTGTCCAGGCCGGATTCGGAAAGCCCCAGATCTTCAAGGAACATCTTCTTTTCCTCCTCGTCGTCCAGCTCGGAGATCTCCTCCTCAATCTTGGCACAGACCACGAAGACCTCGCTGCCCTCTCCGGCGGCGTATTCCCGGACTTCCTGCACAAAAGCGTTTCCGGCGGCATCGTCAGCCAGATCGTCCTCGCCTACGTTGGCGGCATAGATAACCGGCTTGGCTGTCAGCAGATCCAGAGAAGTGATGAAGGCAGCTTCGTCTTCGTCAGCGGGTACCAGACTCTTCGCAGCCTTCCCTTCTTCCAGACAGGCCTTCAGCTTCTTCAGCGTCACCAGCTCGGCGGCCAGCGACTTGTCGTTCAGGGCGCTCCGCGTCGTCTTGGCGATGCGCCGTTCCAGAATCTCCAGATCCGAGAAGATCAGCTCCAGCTGGATGGTCTCGATGTCCCGCAGCGGGTTGACACTGCCGTCCACATGCACCACATTGCTGTCTTCGAAGCAGCGGACGACATGTACGATGGCATCTACCTCGCGGATGTGCGAGAGAAACTGGTTCCCCAGCCCTTCTCCCTTGCTGGCACCTTTCACCAGACCGGCGATGTCCACGAATTCGATGACCGCCGGGGTCACCTTCCGCGAGTTATACATCTTCGCCAGAAGACCCAGCCGGAAGTCCGGCACGGTCACGATCCCCACATTGGGGTCGATGGTGCAGAACGGATAATTGGCCGACTCCGCACCGGCGCGGGTCAGGGAGTTGAACAGGGTGCTCTTCCCCACATTGGGGAGACCTACGATTCCGAGTTTCATGATTTATTCCTCCGTAAAGGGCTTTCGCGCTCTCTTTTTGTCGTGTTACATGATAGCAGAAACGCCACGGACAGTCAATGAAGAAATGACGTGCAGACAGAGCGTGCAGGCACGGAAAAACAGTTTGTATTTTACCTGCCCGGAGAGTATAATGACGATACCGGGGTATCACGGAGCGATCCGTGGTATCGTCTTTATGTTTCTGAAAACATATATCTGACAGAAAAATTCAGGAGAGATTACTATGAATCAGGTAGACATCTGGTTCGTAAATCTGGGTATTCAGATCACGAACCATCAGAAGGGAATCACGATCGGCGGTTTTACCATCGCCTATTACGGACTGATGATCGGCCTGGGTGTGCTGCTGGGACTTGCCATGGCCTGCTTTATCGCGAAGAAGAGCGGCCAGGACCCGGAGATTTACATGGATGTCGCTATCTATGGGGTGATCTTTGGCATCCTCGGGGCACGCATCTACTATGTCGTCTTTAACTGGGATATATATAAGGATAATCTTCTGCAGATCTTCAATCTGCGGGCCGGAGGGCTGGCCATCTACGGAGGCATCATCGCGGCGGTGATTACAGTCTACGTGATCGCCCGCAGAAGGAAGGTCCCTTTCACTCGTCTGCTGGATACCGCCTGCTATGGCCTGATCACGGGACAGATTGTCGGGCGTTGGGGCAATTTCTTTAACTGCGAAGCCTTCGGCAGTTATACGGACAATCTCTTCGCCATGCGCCTGAATGTCGATCTGGTCAATGACTACATGATCAGCGAGGAGCTGCTGGAGCATGAGATCGTCGTGAACGGGATCACCTATATCCAGGTGCATCCTACGTTTTTCTATGAGGGTGTCTGGAACTTCTGTGTGCTTCTTTTCCTTCTCTGGATGCGCAAGCGCGTCCATTTCGAGGGAGAGATATTCTGCCTCTATCTGCTGGGCTATGGGCTGGGCCGCTTCTGGATCGAGGGACTGCGGACCGACTCCCTGATGCTCTTTGGCACCGGCATCGCCGTCTCACAGCTGCTCTCGGCAGCGCTTGTAGTGGCGATGGTAGGAGTGCTGGTGTATCAGAGAAGACGGCGGGGCAATCAGCCGACAGAATAATTCGAGGTGTGAATGTATGGGATATTATCTTAACAGCAACAAGATCTGCTCGCTTTATGAAAGTGAAACCAGAAAACCATACTTTGTTGATAAGACGGACATGCTGCTGGAGCTGATTCCGCTTGTCGAAGAGGGGAACAACCACATCTGTATCACAAGACCGCGCCGCTTCGGGAAATCCGTGATGGCAGCGATGATTGGCGCTTATTTTTGTAAAGGCTTTGACAGCAGCCGTATCTTTGATTCTTTGAAAATCGCCGAATCGAAGAAGTATCGGGAGCATCTGAATCGCTACGACGTGATTTACATTGATTTCAGCGAAGCCGCGAACCTGAGCAAAAATTATGATCGTTTTATCGAAAAAATCGAAAAGAAGCTGATCGCTGACCTGCGCCGTGCGTTTCCTTCCGTGGAATTGGACGAAGATGATTCTGCGGTGGAATGTCTGCGAACCATTTATGAGGAGACACTGACTTCATTTTTGTTTGTCTTTGATGAATGGGACGGTATTTTTCATAAAGAATATACGACGGAGGAGGACAGAAAAAGCTTTCTCAGCTTCCTGGCGGCTTTAACAAAGGGAACGGGTTATGTTTCCCTGAGTTATATGACAGGGGTGCTTCCGATCGCCAAGTATTCGAGCGGTTCGACCATCAATCATTTTGTGGAGTATACGATGGCGGAGCAGCCCAAATACAGTGAATATTTCGGTTTTTCTGATCTGGAAGTAGATACGCTGTATGAACGTTATCTGAAAAAAGAGAAAAAACCGGTTGTCTCGAGGGATGATTTAAGGCTTTGGTATGATGGTTATCATACAGCAGGGGAAACGAGGCTCTATAATCCGCGCTCTGTTGTTCAGGCTTTGAGTAATAACTATGCATCAAGCTATTGGACAACCACGGGGCCGTATTCGGAAATCGCCACTTATATTGTAAATGATGTTGACGATGTAAAAAAAGATGTAGCATTGATGATTGCGGGGGAGGCCGTTTCAGCGAATGTGGAGGAATTCGCTGCGACTGCGATGCATCTGAGCACGAAAGATGAGATATTTTCAGCCATGGTGGTGTATGGCTTTCTGAATTATGAGGAAGGAAGAGTTTGTATCCCTAATAAAGAATTAATGGATGAGTTTGTAAAGACGATCCGCAAGGAGAAGAATCTGGGATACATCTACGATCTGGCAAATGTATCAGGCCGTATGCTTCGAGCTACCCTGGAAGGCGATACAAAGACCATGGAAGAAATTCTCCAATTTGCCCATGATACGGAAAGCCCGCTGCTGGATTATAATAATGAAACGGAACTGACGGCGGTCGTGAATCTCGTCTATCTGGCAGCGAGAGATAACTATTATGTGGAACGCGAAAGCAAAGCCGGTCAAGGGTATGCGGACTTTATTTTCTATCCGGAACGGCAGGGCGATGATGGGCTGATCCTGGAACTAAAGGTCGATGATACGCCGGAAGCCGCGATCCGGCAGATCAAAGACAGGAAGTATGTCCTGAAATTCCAGGGGAAGATGGCGGAGAAAAAACGCCATACCGGGAGGATCCTGTTGGTGGGTATTGGATATAACAGGAAGAACAAGGATCACCACTGCAGGGTGGAGATCGTTTGAAAAAATTTAAAAATCCCTAAAACTTTTTCGCCTCCTCGCCTGTCATAGCTACAGAAGGAGGTGAGAGTGCTGGATGAGAAGAATCATTTCTGGCTCTGGTTTCTGGCGTTGTTCAGAAAGGACATGAGCGACTTTAAAGAAAAAGATGGTGATAAGAAGAGGCTTTATGAAAAAATAATCCGGCAAATGAGGGGAGATAGGAAATGACTTACACAGAGGCTGTAGAGCTGGCCAGAAAAGGTGAGGAACGCGGGTTCGGATTTTTATATCAGAACACATATAAGAGCAAGCTGTATCTGGCGCTGCAGTATATGAAAAATGAAGAAGATGCCAGGGATATCCTGCAGGATGCCTACATGAAGGCGTTCACAAAGTTGGATTCCCTGCAGGATCCGGAGCGTTTTCCGGCCTGGCTTGGCCAGATCGTGGCGAATACGGCGAAGAATGCTCTGGTGAAAAAGAATCCGATCCTGTTTTCGGATGTTGCGGCTGACGCAGAGGAAGAATCTTTTGAATACCGCATTGAGGACGAGGATGTCAGCCGTCAGCCGGAGCTGTCGTACACGACAGAAGAGACGCGTCAGCTGGTGCGGGAGCTGATGGATTCTCTGTCTGAAGAACAAAGAATCTGTATTCTGATGTTTCACATCGAGGATGCCTCGATCCGGGAGATTGCGGAGGCGCTGAACTGTTCGGAGAATACCGTGAAATCCCGCCTGAACTACGGCAGGAAGAATATCAAAAAGAAGGCTGAGGAACTGCAGAAAAAAGGGTACAAGCTGTACGGTCTGGCTCCGCTGGCATTTCTTCTTCTGCTTTATCACGAAGATGCCTATGCTATGTTTTCGGAAGCCGGCTTTCAGGAAGCCGGGCGCGGGATTGAGGAGGCTGTATTTCACGATCTTTCCGCTGCGACGGACTCACAGAGAGGCGCGGATTTCCACTCGGGCGCGGCAGACTCACAGAGAGATACCCAGGCACATGCTGCCGGAGCAACAGGGGCCGGACATGCGGCAGGCGCCGGATTGTTCCACGCTGCGGCGGGGAAAGCGCTGCTTGTACTGCTCGGCGCCGCGGTGATCGGCGGTTCGGTTTATGGAATTGCTCGTTGGAACCGGAACAGCACAGAGGATTCCATCTCTGTCGCAGAGATGGATACAATGGCTGAGAGCGCCACAGAATCCGTAATCTTGACGGATGCGGAATCCTCCGAAGAATCCGTTGCGGAGACGGAAAGCACCCCGGATGAAACAGCGGCAGAGGAGACACAGATGCAGGCTGTGGCTGAGGAAGATTATCCGGAGCTGCTGGAAGGGAAACTCACACAGGAAGAACTGGAATTCGTACTTGCTTATGGGCCGGAGGAGCTGACGGAAGACGGACTGTCTGATGCCGACTGTGAGATGATTCGAAACCAGTTTTGTCAGTCCTCCACGAACGGCCTGAATATCCTGACGGAATATGGGCTTGACTCTTCTTACCGAAGAGGTTACAGTGTCAGTGAGCTTAATCGCCTGTTTTCTGTATTTACTGACTATCAGTTTACGGAAGAAAACGATAGCGATACAGAATACGGTACGGATGTAGACGGAGAGACGATCTGGGCGTCTGCGGCGGAATTAAACTTCACTGCGACGGCGGAGATTACGGAAGCATATTATACGGAAGAGGAAATGACCGTACACTTTCACTTCCATAAAGAAGTGGATGATTATGAGTTCTCCAGCACGACGGATGTTGATAAAACCGCCTGCCTGAACAGGAATGCCGACGGGAATTTTCGGATCGTAAGCATTACAGAGGCAGACGCAGCGGGAAGCCCGGCGGCTGCGGAGAGCGAGGCGGAACAGGCTGCCGACGCTTCCTCGGACACGGGTTCTCTGCGGGCGCTCTACGAAGGCGTGCTGGAGGATGTCGCTGCTGGAAAATACAGTTTCCCGGACGCAGAAGCAAGTACGGAATCCGGGACCTTCGAGACGGATCTGGAGGGAGATGAACGTTATTATTTCACCGCGGATCTGGACGCCGACGGGATTCCGGAACTGGTTGTAGGGGCTCTGTATACATATGAGCCATACGGAGCAAGGCTTCTCTATTATTATGACTGTCTGGTCTTTGATGTGGAATCCGGTGTTCTGCAGCAGATCAATGGGAATGTGTCGGTCATGACTGCATACCTGGCTGCAGACGGGGAGGGATTTTACGGACAGACGTATTATTACCCTGCAACAGGGGAGGTGGATTTCTGCCGGGTGACCATCCGGTCCGGCGAGCTTGTCACCGGAGATACGATTTCATATACGTTTGATACGCTGGATTCATTTGCCGATGAGAATCAGGCAATTACATGGACGGATATTTCAGATCTTTCCGGTCTGGATGAAATAAATTAAAAACTTTAAAGGAGTAACGATGATGAAAAAGAGAATGCTGGGGACATTTCTGGCGGTACTGATGATGGCGGCGCTTGCGCTGAGCGGCTGTGGCGCGTCGGATTCCGGGGAATCGACAGAGGGCGCGGAGACGACGGCGGCGGAAACCACGGCCGAAGTGACAGAAGCTCTTGAGGAAACCGAAGCTGT
Organism: Lachnospiraceae bacterium; assembly: GCA_021202235.1. Lineage (GTDB taxonomy): Bacteria > Bacillota > Clostridia > Lachnospirales > Lachnospiraceae > UBA3305. The sequence continues at coordinate 320 of JAJQDL010000052.1, read as the reverse complement.
AACAGAAACAGAGGTGACGACGGAGACTGCGACGGAAACGGAAGAATCCACCGTAGTGCTGGACGTGGACGGTAACGGCACAGTGATCAACTTTGGGGATAATCAGAACTCGGCGGCCGAGATGCCCATGAACACAAAGCTGTACGGGAGCCTGGGCGACGGATATTACTGGTTTTCCTTTACAACGGACAGCGATGCGAATGCGGATAACCGGGTCACGGTGATTAATAAAACGTCAACGACAAAATATGTGTATGCAAAAGTTTATGAAGAATATGGAACGGAGCTTGCTTCCGGGGAAGCCAATACCTGTGGAACAG
>JAJQDL010000194.1:12871-16522 GCA_021202235.1 Lachnospiraceae bacterium | reverse complement strand
CTGCTCGATCGCACACAGGCCATGGAAATTCATTTTCCGGCTGTCTGATGTGCGGTAGCGCCTGTAGAGCAGGCTATTTTAAGAGAAGAGAGGATAAAAGCGATGAGTCAGGAACAGGAAAAGAAACCCTTCGGCGTGGAGGATTATGACAATCTGGAGCAGTCCCTGCGCTTTTCTGCTGAACCCGACGGGGAGGGGCAGCCAGGCGGCATGGAGATGAAAATGGCGGATATCAGCTGGGTGAAGCGCAAATTTCTGGATGTTCCCTACGCGGATCAGTCCCCGGCGCAGCGGCTGGATCTCTATCTGCCGGAGGAGGGCGAAGGCCCCTTCCCGCTGGTCGTTCATATGCACGGCGGCGGCTTCGGTATGGGAGACAAGCGGGACGACCATATGGATACGTATCTGAAAGGACTGGCGCATGGCTATGCAATTGCCTCAGTAGAGTATCGGCTCAGCGGGGAGGCCATCTTCCCGGCGGCGGTGCTGGACTGCAGGGAGGCATTCCGCTTCCTGCGGCGGCATGCGGCTGAATACTCGATCGATCCCGACCGTATCTGTGCGCTGGGCGGCAGCGCGGGGGGTAACCTGGCAGCTCTGATGGGCATGAATATCCCTAACGGTCAGTTCCCCGGCGAGGAGGGCATGACCTTCGATACGGAGTGTACGGTGCAGGCCTGTGTCGATCAGTTCGGGCCGATGGATTTCCGGCATATGGACGACCAGGCGCGCGCCAATGGTGTCAGCTTTGTCGATCATGACACGCCGGAGTCCGCGGAGAGCAGCTATATGGGCGGTGCACTGCCCACACTGTCGGATGAATGGCTGGCGAAGGCAGATCCGGCTACGTACATTAATGAAAACATGGCTCCTATGCTGGTCGAGCACGGCTGTATGGACCGGCTGGTGCCTTTTATGCAGAGCGTCAATCTGGTGCATGCCATCTATGAGAAGCTCGGACAGGGCCGCGTAGAATTTGTACCGTTGCCGCAGGCGGATCATGAGGACAAGGAGTATTCCAGTGAATGGAATCTGCGCGTCCTGTGGGGCTGGCTGGACAAGAACCTGAAGTGAGAACTTAAGTGCACGGAGGAAAATATATGGATATGTCCTGTCTGAAAGAGAAACCCTTCTGTCTGACGGAAGGGGAGGTGGCCGGGGTGAAGAGCACTCTGGCCGCCATGACAACCGAAGAGAAGGCCGGTCAGCTGTTCTGTGTGTTGGGCAATGCGGAGACACCGGAGGGACTGCAGGAGCTGGTGGAGAAGTACGGCGTGGCCGGTGTGCTCTTCCGGCCGGGTCCCCGGGAGGAGATCCGGGCGAAATACGCCGGGCTGGATGTCTATGCGAAGATTCCTTTACTGAAAGCGGCCAATCTGGAGGAGGGCGGCGCCGGTGTGCTGTCTGACGGCACCTATTTCGGTTCGCAGCTGCAGGTGGCGGCGGCTGATGATCTCAGCTGTACGGAGGCTTTCGCTGCGGTTTGCGCCCGGGAGGGACGTGAGGTTGGCGTGAACTGGACCTTCTCGCCGGTGGTGGATATTGACATGAACTGGCGTAATCCCATCACCAACGTGCGTACCTTCGGCAGTGATACGGAGAAGGTGCTGGAAAATGCCCGCGTGTTTGTCCGTACGATTCAGAAATACGGCGTGGCCGCGGCTTGCAAGCATTTCCCCGGCGACGGAGTGGATTTCCGGGATCAGCATCTGCATCCGACCTATAATGACCTGCCTGCCGCAGAGTGGTATGATACCTATGGGCGCATTTATCAGACGCTGATCGATGAGGGTCTGATGAGCGTGATGGTGGGACATATCGTGCAGCCCCATGTGATCCGGGAGATCAATCCGGAGGCCGAACTGCTGCCGGGCAGTCAGTCGAAGGAAATGCTCACCGGCGTGCTGCGGGAGCGCTTAGGGTTCAACGGACTGATCATCACCGACGCGACGATCATGGGCGGTTATACGATGACCATGCCCCGGCGGGAAGCCATCCCGCACAGTATTATGGCCGGATGCGACATGCTCTGCTTCGGCACGGACATCCGGGAGGATATTTCCTATATTCTGAAAGCTGTCGAAGATGGCCGTCTGACGCAGGAACGCCTCGATGAGGCGGTATCGCGGGTGCTGGCGCTGAAAGCGGTGTTGAACCGTGAGTATCCAGTACCGGATGTCGATGCGAAGAAAGAACAGAGCCGCTGCGCGGACAAAGCGATCACGTTGGTAAAGGACAATCAGAACCTTATCCCGGTGCGGCCGGAGCGTTTTCCGCAGATTCGTCTGGTGACGTTGGGGCAGGATGAGACGTATGACGGTTCCCTGACGGAGCTTGCTGCGAACTTCCTGACGAACCGCGGCTTCGCGGTGGAGCGTTACAACCCGCTGGAGGATGATCTGCACGGGACGCGCGGATTGCCGGAGGACCGGCTGACGCTGATTCTCTGCAATATGCCGGCAGCCAGCAATCAGACGGCGGTGCGCATCCACTGGTGTGAGAAGCATGCGCTGGAGATTCCCCGGTTTGTGAAGGAGGAGACGTATGCTTTTATCTCCTTCGCAAATCCTTATCATTTGCAGGATATTCCCCGCGTGCCGACTTATATCAATGCCTATACCGCCACGGCGGCCACGGTGACGGCGGCGCTGGAGAAGCTGACCGGCGAGGGAACCTTTACCGGTGTCAGCCCGGTGGATCCCTTCTGCGGGTTATATGATACGCATCTGTAAACAGGCAGGGAGATTCGCACCCGGTCGTTTTATATTATGATAAGATACAGTGTTGCGTTTCTGATGGACATTATTTATAGTGATAATAACAGTAAAAATGGATGGCCATTCGGCCAGGAATAAGGAGGTCCCACAGGGATCCGTGATGGCCATTCGGCCAAAATCAAGGAGGTCCCGCAAGGGGATCCGTGATGGCCATTCGGCCAAAATCAAGGAGGATACGACCATGAACAATCGAACTGACATTCTGAGTCTGCGCGATGCGCTGGATGTACTGCGCGGCCGCCCCGACCAGCTGGTGGAGACTCACGTAGAGGTGGATCCCGAAGCGGAGCTCTCGGGTGTGTATCGTCATGTGGGGGCAGGCGGCACCGTGATGCGCCCCACGAAGGTGGACGGACCGGCGATGCTGTTCCATAATCTGAAAGGGCATCCGGACGCGAAGTGCGTCATCGGTCTGCTGGCCAGCCGCCAGCGGGTGGCGGAGCTCTTCGGCTGCAAGAAAGAGGAGCTGGGCCATTTGGTGCAGTCCTGCTCGGCGAACCCGATCGCGCCGGTGGTGACGGAAGACCCGGCACCCTGTCAGGAGGTCGTACATCGGGCTACGGATCCCGATTTTGATCTCTTCAAGCTGGTTCCCGCGCCCACGAATACGCCGGTGGATGCTGGCCCTTACATTACGATGGGCATGTGCTATGCGACTCATCCGGATACGGGACTGCATGATGTGACGATTCACCGGATGTGCATCCAGAGCAAGGACGAGCTGTCGATCTTCCTGCAGCCCGGTTCCCGTCATATCGGCGCCATGGCTGAGCGGGCCACCGAGCTGGGAGTGCCGCTGCCCATTTCCGTTTCCATCGGTGTGGATCCGGCCATCCCAGTGACCAGCGGCTTTGAACCGCCGACGACGCCTCTG
>JAJQDL010000194.1:0-12861 GCA_021202235.1 Lachnospiraceae bacterium | reverse complement strand
GAGCTGAGGATCTGTGGTCCGATTCAGGAGCGTGCGACCGCCAACGCGGAGTATGTGATTGAGGGCGAGATTCTGCCCGGCAGTAACCATGTGATTGAAGATCAGAACACGCATACCGGCTATGCCATGCCGGAATTCCCCGGCTACAACGGCCCGGCCAGCCATGAGTGCTGGCTGCTGAAGGTGAAGGCTGTCACGCACCGGAACCATCCGATCATGCAGACCTGCATCGGACCCAGCGAGGAGCATGTCAATATGGCGGGCATCCCCACCGAGGCCAGTATTCTGGGCATGATCGACAAGGCGCTGCCCGGCAAGGTGCTCAATTGCTATTCTCATCGGGCCGGCGGCGGCAAATACATGGTGATCCTCCAGTGCAAGAAGACCGTCCATACCGACGAGGGCAAGCAGCGGCAGGCGGCTCTCCTGGCCTTCTCTGCGTTCCCGGAGCTGAAGCACGTGATCCTCGTGGACGAGGATGTGGATATCTTTGATACCAACGATGTGCTGTGGGCCATGAACACACGTTTCCAGGGAGACCGCGATATCGTGACGATTCCCGGCGTGCGCTGCCATCCGCTGGATCCCAGCTCGAATCCGGCCTATGATCCGTCGATCATGGATATCGGCATCAGCACCAAGACCATCTTCGACTGCACGGTGCCCTTCCCGCTGAAGGATCATTTCAAGCGTGCACCGTTCCTGGATGTGGATCCGGAGAAATGGCTGCAGGGCTGAGATCAATGTCCGGGCGGATTGACCGCGTGACCGAAGGCGGAGTTTTTCCTGCCGGAATCGGGCGGGATGACCGCCCGGACGGTCACGCGGACGACCTGCCTGACTGTAAATAAAGAGGAAAAGATTATGGGAATGGATTATTCCAAAATGGATCAGTGGATCCTGGGGGAGGACTCCTTTGATCCGACTCATCTGGGAAAATGCGAGGCCGTGATGTCCCTCGGGAACGGTTATCTGGGACTGCGCTCTTCCACAGAGGAAAAATATCTCGGAGAGACGCGTGATCTGCTGATCAACGGCACTTTTGATCGTTTTGATGAGTCTGAGGTGACCGAACTGCCCAATGCCGCCGATGTGACAGCGATGGAGCTGTGGATCGACGGGGAGCGCTTCTCCCTTGATCAGGGAAGTTATACAGGGTATCGCAGGGAGCTGAATCTTCGCACCGGAGAGCTGACCCGGCAGGTGGAGTGGACCTCACCCCGGGGCAGCCGGGTGGCGTTAAGCTTTCGGCGCATTGTCTCCCTGAAACGACTGCATGATATCGCGCTCGAGGTATGTGTGACGGCCCTCGATCAGCCGGTGAACGTGAAGCTGCGCTCCGGGATCGATGCGCGGGTGACCAATACGGGCACGCAGCATTTTGCTGAGGGCGAAAAACGTTTTTACGAGAAGAAGTATGTTCAGCTCCTGGAGACAACGAAAGAGAGCGGAATTACCTTTGTGCTGAACGCGGTACATCGTTTTGCACGCAACGGCGCGCCGCTGGAGCTGGCGACCGACGTAAATATTGACCGCCGCGTGATCTATGCGGATTATATGGTGGAGCTGGCGCCGGGAGAGACCTTTACTGCGGAGAAATACGCCAACGTGTATACGACCCGGGATCTCGACTGTGCCGGTCTGACGGTGCCGCAGCTGCAGGAGAAGACGCTCGATGATCTGAAAGAGTCGGCGGCTCTGGGCTACGCGGCGCTGGCGGAGGAATCTGCCGCGCAGTGGCGTGAGGAGGTCTGGGACCGGGCGCCCGTGGAGATTACAGGCGGAGAGAAGAGCCGGATGGACCTGTTCTCTCTGCGTTTCGCGCAGTACCATATGCGCCTGATGCTGCCCCGGCACGATAACCGGATGAACATCGGCGCCAAGGGACTCAGCGGCGAGGGCTACAAGGGACACTGCTTCTGGGATACCGAGATTTTCCTGCTGCCCTACTACATGTTCACCGATCCGGAGGCGGCCCGGAAGCTGGAGGAGTATCGCTATCTCTCTCTGCCGGGGGCGCACCGGAAGGCGGAGGAGAACGGCTACCGCGGGGCGATGTTCCCCTGGGAGTCCGCCTGGCTGGATGACGGGGAGACCTGTCCGCTCTATATGGGTACGGATATCCTCACCGGCACGCCGATCAAGGTGTGGTCCGGTATCATCGAACAGCACATTACGGCCGACGTGGCCTTCGGTGCCTGGCAGTACATCACCATTGCCGGAGATGAGGATTTCCTCGAGAAGTACGGCTATGAACTGATCATGGATACGGCCACCTTCTGGGCTTCCCGGCTGGAGCCGGGCGAGGACGGCCGCTATCACATCAATGACGTGGTGGGACCGGATGAATACCATGAGCATGTCAATGATAATGCCTTTACGAACTACATGGCCTGTTGGAATCTCAATAAGGCCATTGAGTACTATCAGCAGCTGCAGACGGAGAATCCGGCACTGCTCCGGAAGCTGGAGGAGAAGCTGAACCTGGCTGAAGCCTATCCCCGCTGGGTGGACGGCGCGGAGAAGATCTATCTGCCGCAGCCCACGGCGGAGGGAATCCTCCCCATGGACGACCGTTTCATGAACGGGCAGGAGATCGATCTGAGCAAATATAAGAACCAGGAATTCGTGGCCGGTATCATGAAGGACTATAATCTGGACCAGATTCAGCATCTGCAGGTGTGCAAGCAGGCAGACTGCCTGGTGCTGTTCTATCTGCTCGAAGACCGTTTCCCGCCGGAGATAAAGCGGGCCAGCTGGGCCTACTACGAGGCACGTACCATCCACGACAGCTCCCTGTCCCTGTCGACGCACAGCGTGCAGGCAGCCGATATGGGCGAGATGGAGATGGCCTACGACCTGTTCCGCCGGGCGGCGGCGATTGACCTGGGTCCGTACATGGGAACCTCGGACGCGGGCATTCACGCGGCCTCCTTCGGCGGCGTGTGGCAGTGTGTGATCTATGGCTTCGGCGGCGTGCGCATGCGCAATGGGAAGCTGCGGATCGAACCGCATCTCCCCGAGGGCGGGGACAGCCTGGCCTTCACGCTGATGTGCAATTCACAGAAGCTTCAGGTTCGCGCGGGCCGGGACGGCTCGGCCACCGTGGAGAACCTGACCGGCACCGCTCCGGTCACTGTCACGCTGAACGGAGTGGAAATGCAGCGGTAAGAGAACAGATTACTGAATGAAGAGCCGGAAAACCGGTTTTCGTAAAAAAGGAAAATGGTTTTACGCGGCATGAGGAGGGCAGACGAACGTCTGCCCTTTTCGCATGCGCCGGGTACAAATTGAGCTTTGTGGCTGACGTATACGTGCCCATACGCTTCGCAGGGTGGAACAGTCCCCTGCGCATGCTCCCATAAATGGCTTGTAATCCGGCGCGTTTTAGTGTATCATCAGGGAGTGCGGCAATCGGATGCGCACAGGAAAGCGAGATGAAATAATGGATCTTGAATTTGTAAAGAGCGCGATTCGCAAATCGCGATATGAGAACGAGACACACGATGTATCTGCAGTTAAGCAGCCGGATTCTGCGAATCATGAGCTTGTCTATCCCAATCAGGTGAAGGAGGGCTCTCCCTTCCTGATCATCACCCGGACCTCCGTGGGCAACCCGGTGCAGAAGTTCAGCATTTATGTGGAGCAGGTGTGCAGCTTCAAGATCGTGAATCTGGAGGCGGATTTTGACACCAGCCGGGAAAATATGCAGAAGTTTATTTCCGTGATCTGCCATCCCATCGCTCTGAAGGAGATGCAGAAGGCCATGGACGGCCTGACAGCGCTGTACCAGATTAACCCGATCAAGCTTCCCACCAACACCAACGATGCCAGATCGGACAGCAACGTGCTGGATCTGTCCGGCCGGGGACTTCCGAACTAGGGAACGAGGAGGGAAGAGATAATGCTTACACTGGATCATGTTTCATTTGACGTGCAGGAGGATCATAGTTCCAAGGAAATTATCCATGATGTGAGTTTCACGATCGAGGACCATCGTTTCGTCGTGATTACGGGCCCCAATGGCGGCGGCAAGTCGACGCTGGCCAAGCTCATCGCCGGCATCGAGAAGCCGACGAGCGGCCGGATCTATTATCAGGATACGGATATTACGGACATGGGAATCACCGAGCGGGCGAAGCTGGGCATCAGCTATGCCTTCCAGCAGCCCGTGCGTTTCAAGGGGATTCAGGTCATCGATCTGCTGCGTCTGGCTTCGGGAAAGAAGCTCACCGTGGCGGAGGCCTGCGAATACCTGTCGGAGGTAGGGCTCTGTGCCAGGGATTATGTGAAGCGTGAGGTCAATGCCAGCCTCTCCGGCGGCGAGCTCAAGCGGATCGAGATCGCCACGGTGCTGGCCCGCGGGACGAAGATGGCGGTCTTCGATGAACCGGAGGCAGGCATCGACCTGTGGAGCTTCCAGAACCTGATACAGGTCTTCGAGCGCATGCGGGAGAAGGCCAACGGCTCGATCATGATCATCTCTCACCAGGAGAGAATCTTAAATATTGCAGATGAGATCGTCGTCATCACGGACGGACAGATCTCTCAGCAGGGGCCGCGGGACGAGGTCCTGCCCGCCCTCCTGGGGAGCGACGCCGCGGTCGGCGCCTGCGATGTACTGACCCGGAAGGGAGGCGTCAAGTAATGGATTCGATTCAGAAGAGAATACTGGAGGAGGTCGCCGGTCTCCACGAGACGCCGGAGGGCGCCTACAACATCCGCGCCAACGGGAAACTGGCGGCCCGGAACACGACCGCTCATATTGATATTGTCAGCAAAGAAAACGGCAGCGGCATCGACATCTATGTGCAGCCGGGCACCCGCAACGAGAGCGTCCACATCCCGGTGGTGCTGAGCCAGAGCGGCCTGAAGGAGGTCGTATACAACGATTTCCATATCGGCGCGGACAGCGATATCGTCATCGTTGCCGGCTGCGGCATCTACAACTGCGGCGACCAGGACTCCGAGCACGACGGTATCCATCGCTTCTACGTGGGAAAGAACGCCAAGGTGCGTTATGTGGAAAAGCACTACGGAGAGGGCGACGGCAACGGCCAGCGCATCCTCAACCCCGGCACCGAGGTCTATATGGAAGAGGGCAGCACCATGGAAATGGAGATGGTGCAGATTCGCGGCGTGGACTCCACGGTGCGCACCAACATCGCCGAGCTGGCGGCAGGCGCCCGCCTGGTGGTGAAGGAGAGCCTGTTGACCCACGGAAAACAGCAGGCCACGAGCAAATACGAGGTGCGGCTGAATGGTGACGGCGCCAGCGCCGACGTAGTTTCCCGTTCCGTGGCCCAGGAAGAATCCTACCAGAAATTCGACTCGCGGATCGTCGGCAACGCGCCCTGCAACGGGCACACAGAATGCGATGCCATCATCATGGGCAGCGCCCGGGTGCTGGCCATCCCGCAGCTTGAGGCCAACAACCTGGATGCGGCCCTGATCCATGAAGCCGCCATCGGCAAGATCGCCGGAGACCAGATCATTAAGCTGATGACCCTGGGACTGACCGAGGAAGAAGCCGAGGAGCAGATCATCAACGGATTTTTGAAGTAAGGCTTGACAGAAACAATTTTTGATGGCTTAAGATCATAGATGCTTCATATGGAAAGACAAAGTATAATACCCCTCGGGCAGCGGCTCTGATTTTGAGCTCTGCTCTGAGGGGTATTTGCGTGTTCATCGTTGGCTTGTATCACAAGCAGTGTCCTGATGAACCCCTGCCGCTGCGGCTTTTATCCTGATCGCAGCCATTGTCGCTATTCAGGAACTTGGCAACTTTCTTAGGATGCTGTATAATAATCAAGAGAAATTCGTTTGTGTGACCTGAGAGGTAAAATAATGATCTTATATCATGGAAGCAACGTTGAGGTGAAGAATCCCCAAATCATCCCATCTAAGAGACTGCTGGATTTCGGCACAGGATTTTACCTTACAAGTGATTATGGACAGGCAAAACGGTGGGCGGAACGCACAGCGGCCAGAAGAGAAACGGGAGCGCCGGTGATTTCTGCTTTCTGTGTGGAGAAGGAGAAAATATGGAAGTTAAATACATTGACTTTCGACTCTGCTGACGCGGCATGGCTGAAATATGTTTCTATGAATCGCACAGATCGATCCGCTGCAGATTCGTATGATATCGTTATCTGTCCGGTCGCAAATGATCAGGCGATTCGGACTGTGAATAACTATCTGAAGGGCCACTTTTCGGAAGAAATTGCCATACAATTATTACTTCCTCAGAAATTGAAAGACCAATATGCATTTAAGACGGAGCTTGCGCTGACAGCACTGGAATTCAAGGAGGCGAGGTACCTGTGAAGCGATTGGAGTCAGAGACGATAGATTACTATAACCAGGAAGTAGTCAGGATGGCAGTGGGAAAATATGGTCTGAGCCCGATGGATGCTTTCAGGATGTTTGCCGAATCGAAGACGCATGAAATGCTTGAGAATGCCGATTGCGGAATGACGGATTTTGGTGCGGGAGCGATCTTTGAGATATGGGAATGTGAAAAAGTGACGGGGGATCCAAAGAATTCCATATATATAAGAGGTGAGTAGCGATGAGCGATGAAATGACATTCTTCATGTATCTGGTGGAATGTTATGCGGAGCATAAGAATAAAAAAAGTGGCGATGTGCTGAGAGAATGGGATGCACATGGTATCACGCAAAAGATCTATGATAACTATTGGCTTTATCATACGGAATGTCTTGAAAATGCTTATATGGATATTGATAACCTGATCGCTGCCGGACAATATGCATGGTAAAGATAGAGCAGTGAATGGGTTCTGAGAGTAATTCTTTGAAGTTGATTTCTTCGTTGGGATAAATTGCCTGATTTTCGATGAAGAGAACATAGTGGCGGTAAAGATGAATACGGGCTATAAGCCTTTGAGAATATAACAAAAACGCTCCACGGTGCGGAGCGTTTTGAATGGATAACATTTATGGGTGAGCTTACAAAAAATTAAAATGGAAATATAGAGCACACTGCACAGTCAGAAGATGCGTACCTTTCCATCCGGGGCTATGTTATTGATGCCCAAAAGCAGGTTTCCGCTGCTGTCAACACCGCAATTGTAAATGCCTACTGGAATATAGGGAAAGCAATTTATGAGATCTGTGGAGAGAATGACCGTGCTGCTTACGGCAAACAGGTCCTTCAATATATTTCTGAAAGGCTTACGGCTGAATTTGGAAAGAGCTTTAGTGTGCAGGGACTTCGCAATATGCGCCAGTTCTATCTTACTTTTCGAAATCGCTCCACACTGCGGAGCGAATTAAGCTGGTCGCATTACAGGCTGTCGATGCGTATGCAGAATGAATTTGCAAGAACATTTTCGCAGAGAAAGCAGTGTGCGCGGATCCATACGAAGCGTGGCAACAGGTGATACAACAACATTAAACGCGAAGGAATCATTTCAAAGTTGATGCGAGGTAATCCAGTGAAGCAATTCCTCGAAGCCAGCTTCTCCGGCAGCTACTTGCAGGAATATTTCGGATAATTCTTCCTGTGTATAATCGAGCTCTATTTTGTTGAGTGCAAGAAACACAAGCATCGCGTGGGCGCCGATGCGTTTGTTTCCATCGATAAACGCATGATTTTTTACAATGCCATAACCAAGCCGCGCAGCTTTTTGCTGAAGGGATGGAAATACATCGGTATCCCCAAAACTCTGGAATGGTGCGCTTAATGCAGACTCAAGCAGTCCTTCATCGCGGAGACCATCACTGCCGCCGGTTTCTTCCAGAATTTGTGTGTGCAGTAATAAAATCTGTTTCTTTGAAAAAATAATCATTTGGCCAGTTCCTCGTAAGCTTCACGGTTTTTGGCGAGCAGCCGTCTGGATACTGCAAGAACATCTTCATCGGGAGCTGTCTGTTCTTCTTCAGCAGAACTGAATTCAATAAGCAGGTAGCGTGGTGTGTTGTTTTTTAGAATGACAACGGCTCCATTCTCATCAACCATACGTGCAACTCGTGAGAAGTTCTGGTTGGCTTCTGTGATAGAAACGAGATTACCTGTGTTTATATTCATGTGTAGAACCTCCTGTATTTGATACTGTTAGTATACGCAGGTTCTAGGAGAGATTCAACCTATTTTTGCGTTCGTTTGTGTCCTCGGGAGATGAAAGGTTGTTGAGTACCCGGCTGTTTGAGAGGAAAACGATGTCGGTAAGCGGATGTATACATTGTGAGGAATGCACCGCCGATGCGACGGTTTGCAAGTGACGGGGATGCTGTGGAATGTTCACAAGGAAAATGCCAACGAAAATGCGGTTATATGACCGCATTTTCGTTGGCATTTTAGGATACCTGAGTATAATATAAAGTATACGGAGGTGACTGAGTGAACAATCAGGTGAGCACATCGGACATCGCGGCCTATCTGATAAATGTCAAGAAGCTGCTGTCCGCGGGGAAATACGATTTTGTTCCGAGAAGAAAGAACATGCAGGCATTGGCGCAACATGGCTTTACAATCACAGATGCGAAGAATGAGATTTTAGGACTTGTTGTCGGTGATTATTACAAGGGTCCTAAGCAGGATTATGATCCCAGACGTCCAGGGGATATATGGGAATTCAAAAAGAGTGTTGATGGAATACAGTTTTACATAAAAGTCAAAATTGTACATGAGAATGGAGAGGATATTCTGAAATGTCTTGGATTTCATGAGGATGATTTTGCGTAGGAGGAGGCAACGCCGATGAAAAAATATTGTGAAGAATGTGGAAGAGAAGTCGAGACGAAAGAAATATTAAAGAAAGAAACCTATGATGTCTGCGGCGAATCTATCGAAGTTGATGCCCGGGTATTGGCTTGTGCTGGATGTGGAGAAGAATTCTATTGCGAAGAATTTGATAATGCCACACTGATTAAGGCCTATAATGAATATCGCAAAAGACATAAACTTCTGCTGCCAGAAGAGATTAAGAATATAAGAGAGCAGTATGGGCTGAGCCAGAGAAGCTTTGCAAAACTCCTGAACTGGGGAGATAAGACAATCTGTCGGTATGAAAATGGTTCTATTCAGGATAAGGCTCACAATAGTCTGCTGCTATTCCTGCGTGAACCGGAAAACATGCGGACATATCTTATGGAGAATGAGATCGTTCTTGACGAAAGACAGAAGGTAAAACTGTTCGATACCATTGAAAAACTGGAACAGGATACAGGATTTCATGATAAGCGCTATTTTGAACTGCTTTTCACAAAGACTCCCTGTGAAGAAAATGGTTTCAAAGGGTTTGATTATGAGAAACTCTGTGCAATGGTGTTGTTTTTTGCTCAAAAAAGTTCTGAACTGTTAAAAACAAAGCTGATGAAGCTGCTCAATTATTCGGACATGATTTTCTATAAGGAAAATGGAATATCCATGTCAGGTCTGAAATATGCGCATCTCCCTTATGGACCCGTACCGGATCGTTTTGATGTAATTCTTGATAAAATGAGAGCGGATCACATTGCTCAGATTGAGATATTTTATGAAGGAGCTTATGAGAAACACCAGGTAATACCGGAATGTGATGTTCCGGAAGGTGCATTATCGGATATAGAAATAGATGTGCTTAATCGCATCTATGAAAAATTTAAGGATTTCGGGTCTGTAGAAATATCTGATTATTCGCATAAGGAAAAAGGGTATAAAGCTACAAAGACAGGCGAAATTATTTCGTATGCTTATGCAATGGACATGGAATTGTAAATGTGTCTGGTTTTCAAGACCGCTGAAAACAACCCTTTACAAAAGTAGATTTCTCTGTTAGAATAAACCTGTCTGATTTTTAAGGCTGCACGGTGGTGCGGCTGTCTGCAAGCTCCGGGGACGCCGGGAACCTGTTGGTTCGCGGCGTCCCTGGTTCGCGTATTTTGCCGAAGTATGTCCGGTATTTCCAGAGAGTTTTAAGCAGAGACAGGGAGAGTGAAAGGAGCTGCTCTTGTATTGTAGAGTGAATAGTGTGGCGCTGCGGGGGGATTGACGGGTATCTGGTCCATGTGGAGGCGGATGTGTCGCCGGGACTGCCGGATTTTGCCATGGTGGGATTTCTGTCTTCGGAGGTGAAGGAGGCCCGGGAGCGGGTGCGCACGGCCCTGCGCAACTCGGATTTCGCGCTGCCGCCCAAGCGGGTGACGGTGAATCTGTCTCCGGCGGACGTCCGCAAGGAGGGAACGGCCTACGACCTGGCGATGGCGATCTCGCTGCTGGCGGGATATGGCATGCTGCCGGAAAAGAGTGCGGAGAGTGCCGTGAGGATCGGCGAGCTGGCGCTGAACGGGAAGGTCTGCCCGGTGAACGGCGTCCTGCCGCGGGTCCTGACGGCGCGGCGGGCCGGACTGCCGCTCTGCTTCGTTCCCTATGAGAACCGGAGAGAGGGAGCTGTCGTGGAGGGCATCCGGGTCGTAGGTGTGCGCAGCCTGGCGGAGGCCGTGCAGCTGCTGTATCACCCCGAGGAGCAGCAGCCCGAGCCCTGCCCGGCGGAGGAGTGGCTGGATGCGTCCGGGGAGATCGACGGTGTGGACTTCGCTGAGGTACGGGGACAGGAGACGATGCGGCGGGCTGCGGAGGTGGCTGCCGCCGGGATGCACAACCTGCTCTTCATCGGCAGCCCCGGCTCCGGCAAATCGATGATCGCGCGGCGAATTCCCACGATCCTGCCGCGTATGAGCCGGGAAGAGAGCCTGGCTGTCTCTCAGGTGTATAGTGTGGCGGGGCTCCTCCCGGAGGAGACACCGCTGATCCGTGCGCGGCCCTTCCGGGCGCCGCACCATACTATTTCCACGGCGGCTCTGGTGGGCGGCGGGCGCGTTCCCCGGCCGGGGGAGATCTCGCTGGCGGACCGGGGCGTCCTCTTCCTCGACGAATTACCGGAATTTCAGAAAAATACGCTGGAGGTGCTGCGCCAGCCGATGGAGGACCGGGAGGTGCATGTGGCGCGGGTGGGCGGTTCCTGCCGTTTCCCGGCGGATACGATGGTGGTGGCAGCTATGAATCCATGCAGATGTGGTTTCTATCCCGATCGCAGCCGCTGCCGCTGCGGGGAAGGCGAGGTGCGCCGGTATCTGCAGCGCATCAGCCGCCCGCTGTTAGAGAGGATGGATCTCTGCGTGGAGGCGCCGCCGGTCTCATACGCCGACCTGGAGGGCCGAGGTCCCGGGGAATCCTCGGCGGCCATCCGTGAACGGGTGGAGGCGGTGCGGCAGATTCAGGCGGAGCGTTTTGCCGGGACGGGCATCTTCTTTAATTCGCAGATGCAGGCAGGACATTTGCGGGAATTCTGCCACTTGGGGGAAGCGGAAAGTCAGTTGATGGAGCAGCTCTTTGAGCGCAAGGGTCTCAGCGCCCGGGCCTATCACCGGGTCCTGAAGGTCGCCCGTACGCTGGCGGATATGGACGGGAAGGCGGAGATCGGACGCGCCCACCTCCTGGAGGCGGTTAGCTACCGGACAATGGAGAATAAATTCTGGGGGTGAGAGGGATGACGGAGCGAGAATGTACATATTTAATAAGCAGGATGGAAAGCGTGGGTCCCGTATATTATGACCGGCTGCTGGCATACTATGGAACGGCGGAGGCGGCCTGGCGGGCGAAGACGCCGCCGCTGCCCGGGAAACAGGTGGAGGAGTGGCAGCGTTTTCATACGCCGGAGGTGGAGCTGCGTTTCTGCCGGGAGCTGGAGAGTCTGTCTGTATCCGGCTGCCGGTTCCTGATTCGGGGCGACGCGGAGTTCCCGGAGGTCTTCCGGACGCTGTATGATTGTCCCATCGGTCTTTTCGTCCATGGTCGTTTACCTGACCCGGAAATGCCGGCGGCCGCCATCGTCGGAGCCCGGCGCTGCACGCCCTACGGACGGAATGCCGCCGAACGGTTCGGACGGGAGCTGGCAGAGCACGGCGTGGCCGTGATCAGCGGCATGGCCGAGGGCATCGATGCGGCCGGGCAGTGGGGCGCCCTGCGGGCCGGCGGCCTGTCGGTGGCGGTCCTGGGCTCGGGCATCGACGTCTGTTATCCGCGCGCGAACCGCGGTCTCTATGAGCGGCTGGCGGAGGAGGGAGGCATCCTGTCGGAGTACGGGCCGGGGGAGGCAGGGCTTCCCTTTCATTTCCCGGTGCGCAACCGCCTCATCAGCGCCCTGGCGCAGGTCGTTCTTGTCATGGAGGCGCGGGAGAAGAGCGGGTCGCTGATCACCGTAGACCGGGCGCTGGAGCAGGGGCGGGATGTGCTGGCCCTGCCCGGCCGGGTGGGCGATCCGCTGAGCGCAGGCTGCAATCACCTGATCCGTCAGGGGGCAGGCATTCTTACCTGTGTAGAGGATGTATGTGAGGCGCTGCATCTGGAGGAAAAGAAACCGCGGCAGGAGGAATCGCAAGGGCCTTCGGAGGAAGCTGCACAGGCACTCTCCGGGGACGCGCAGCGGGTCTATGAGCTTCTCGCCGCTGAACCCGCACACCAGGATGCGCTGGCGGCACAGCTCGGCTGGCCTCTCCCGCGGATTCTGGAGATCCTCTGGGAGCTGGAAGCCGCGGGCCTCTGCCGGGCTGTTTCTGCCGGGACATATCTGCGGGAGAAATAAACGGAAAAATGAAACCGAAGAATCCGGATGTATTTTGCCGGGGTATTGGCATGGAAGTAAAGCGCAGGACTGATAAATTCACCGATATAAATCGGCAATTTGCCGGGAGATCGGGAAGAAGCTCTTGCATCCCGATGAAAAATGTTGTATATTTGGTTTCGTTTTAGGGCGGCAGAGCCGAGGCAACCTGCCCGGGAAGTTATATCTGAGGTTATTAAGTCCAGCTAAGAAATGTCAAGGGGTGATTTAAAAAATCAAAATCAGGTTGG
>JAJQDL010000060.1:15746-16638 GCA_021202235.1 Lachnospiraceae bacterium | reverse complement strand
GGCTTCGCTCTACTGCTTCCCATGTTCTTCGGGCTGGACGGCCTGCTGTACTCCTTCCCTGCGGCGGATATTTTGACCTTCCTCATCGCGACGGTGGTCATCCGCAACACCTATCGGGAGTTGAGCACTGACTGAAAATGATGTATAATAGAGATACCGATACACACATCAAATAAAGGAGGCAGAACCATGAACAGAATCATCACCATCAGCCGGGAGTTCGGCAGCGGCGGGCGCACAGTGGGCAAGCTGACCGCCGAAAAGCTGGGCATCCCCTGCTACGACCCGGAGCTGCCGGAGACTACCGAGGACATGTCCGGTATCACCACGGAGTATATCAAGGACCGGGGCGAGTGCGCCCCCCCACGGCAGCTTATTCATCAACGCCTTTGCCGGGCGGGACACCACCGGCAAGTCCACCCAGGACTACCTGTGGGCCCACCAGCGGGACGTGATTTTGGAGCTGGCGGAGGAAGGCCCCTGCGTTATCGTGGGCCGCTGCGCGGATTACATCCTGCGGGGGTCGGCAGACTGCCTGCGGGTGTTCATCCACGCCAGCATGGGCAAGCGGGCGGCCCGCATCGTCCAGGTCTACGGCCAGAGGGAGGAGTCCCCGGAGAAGCGGCTGAAGGACAAGGACCAGCGCCGCCGGGCCTACTGCCAGTATTACACTGACACCGAGTGGGGCGTGGCCCGGAACTACCACATCGCCCTGGACAGCGGCGAGCTGGGCATCGAGCGGTGCGTGGAGCTGATTTCCAGCCTGTACTGAGATCAATTAGCAATTAGCAATTTGCAATGTGCAATTTTGCGAGGTCGGAGACGTGGCCTCTTTTGTGAAACGCACAGGCTGCACCTTCAATATCGCCAAATAAGCAGAACAGAAAACAAA
>JAJQDL010000060.1:0-15736 GCA_021202235.1 Lachnospiraceae bacterium | reverse complement strand
CGCCTTTGTCATGTTAATTGCACATTTTACGTTTTCCGCCCGGCGTTCTCCATCCCCGCGGCCAGCCGGGTCAACTGCACCGTCAGGCAGAACACTTGGGCCAGCAGCAGCCGGGTGAAGAGGGCGCTGTCGTCCGCCAGGGCCACCAGGGACAGCATTACCGCCGTCAGCGACCAGAAGAGGGCGGTCTTGCCCTTCCCAATGCCCAGGGAGAACCCCGCCAGGTAGTACCAGGCGGCGACGGAGGCCACCGCCGCCAGCAGTTGCCAGACAAAGACCTGCACCACCGGATTGTTGGCGTTGGCGTGGTAGATTTGAATCAGCCAGAAGCAGTTGCAAAACCCCGGCAGCATCGCCGCCAGCGGTTCCACCGCCCCCATCCGGGCCCTCAGACACCCCGCGCCCCCCGCACCGCCAGGATCATGAGCAGAGGGAACACCACCGCCTTCCAGCCGGTCCAGCCTGCCTGTTTGGCCATGTCCTCCCCATCCCAGAACACGTGATTGACGACGCCCTTCTCGAAATCCACATAATCTTTGCAGATATCCAGGAAGCCGCCTCCGGCCCGCTCCTCGCGGTGCATTTCCTCCCAGTAATAATCCTGATCGAAAGTATCCAGCTCCACCTTCTTCTGCTCCAGTCGGCGGCACATGGTCAGCGCGCCGTTCAGCTCCTCCAGCTGCTGTTTGAGATGCTCCTCATTCTCCGCCAAGGTTTCAGTCATGGACTGCCGTCCGTCCAGGACCTCCCGGATCTCCGCCACCGGCACGCCCAGCTTCCGCAGTATCACCACCGTCTTGAGCCGTGCCACATCCTCTTCGCTGTAGTCGCGGTAGCGGTTCTCGCCCCGGGCCGGGAGCAGCAGTCCTTCTCTCTCGTAATAGCGGATATTGGCGCGGTCCACACCCAGTCTCTGTTCGACTTCCTTAATCTTCATCTTCATGCCCTCCTGTCAGGCTGTCATTTTGAAGCCGTTTCCGGACTTCCTGAGCGAAGTGTAGTGTATGAACCAGCTTCACAGTCAAGCACTTTTTTCGAAAAATCAGGGAAAACATCAAAAATATCTCGAAAATACCTCTCCCCGATCATTGTATCGGCGTTCCATTCTAAAATCAAGTCCATTCCACGATCTTTCGTGAAGAACAAAACCACAGGATGAAGAGTCCGGATCATGACAAATCGCCGCGGTGACCCCGCATTTCTCTATAGATTTTATGGCGCATTTGAGATATACTGAAAAAGTCAGGATATGGTTCAGCGCACTGTCAACAGCCGCGATTTCAAGGAACTGAGCCGGAAGCTGCCAGGCCAAGATAGAGCTGGCCCGCATGGTGCAGGAGATGAAGGAAAAGCTGCTGCAGACCGGAAGGAGGAACCGCTCGTGAAACACACCCAGGATGAAGTAATTATTTATAAGGAAATCAAAACCTCCTCCCGCCTCTTCCGTCTGGAAGAGTACTGGGAGGAGGACGACGCAGGCTTCTGCTGCGTGGATTATATACTGGAAAAGCACACCCGCCTGACCGTGCGGGAAGCCGCGAGCAGCAGCCTGCTGAAGACCTTTGATTTCGACAGCCGGGAATATGACAAGGACATGACCCTGTCAGGGGACATCCTGACTGTGACCTGGTGCCCCACCTGTGACGAGACGGTTATGGCGCGGATCAACGTGCGGACACTGGAGGTTCTTCCGGAGAAGTAAACACCGGACAAAATCCCCTCTAATGCCATGGCGGGAGGATACGGCAGCCTGTTACTGCTGCCCGTCTTTCTCGTCCGCCAGCGCCTTCTGCTCCAGGAAGAAATTCTTCATGCGGATCAGCGCCTTGATCAGCACGCCCTTTTCCTCATCATTGAGGTTTTTCACAATGCGTTCGATCATCTCGTGGTGGAATTTCGCATGGTGGTGGTAGGCGCGGACACCCTTCTCCGTCAGGCGGATGTAAACCACCCGCCGGTCCTCCTCGCTGCGCTCTCTCGTCACATAGCCCTTCTTCACCAGGGCATTCATCGATGTCGTCAGGGAGCCCACGGTGACGGAGAGTTTCTTAGCGATCGCCGACATATTCATCGGTTCATCCAGCCCGACCGCCTCGATGACGTGCATATCGTTGTTGGTGATGTCCACAAACTCGCCCTTGATGAGAGCCGTCTTCTCAATATTCCAGATGTCATTGAACAGAGAGACCAAAATGTCATTAAACGCCAAATATACCTGATCCAAAATCTATTCTCCTCTTTCCAAGCAACTCTGCCAGGCGAGACATATTTTCCTGACATCCATTCAGTATACGCTCAATTTTTGTAAAAAACAATCGATTTTGCACTTTTACACCATAGTTTTGAGGTGTATTGGCGGGAAACATAAGGCCTCAGGCGTCTCCCAGCAGCTCCGCCATCACCTGCGGCACGGTCTGCATCTCACGGCACTCCGCCACCTCGGCGCCGCAGAAGATCAGCGCGTGCTCCATGTCGCCGCGTGCCGCTGCCACCAGCGCGTCGGTGATACAATAGGGAATCTTCTTCGGGTCACATTTGGCGAGGCAGCGGTGGCAGTGCGTCACGAGCTGCCGCTCACCGGCCTCCACGCGCCGCAGGAATTCATTGGCGAGCGCACGGCCCGGCATACCCACGGGACTCTGCGTGATGTGAACATCCGAAGCGTCCGCTGCCAGGTAGGCTTCTTTATAAGCGCCCGGCGCATCACACTCTTCGGTCGTGACAAAGCGGGTCGCCACCTGAATAGCATCAACGCCCCATTCATCAAAAGCACGATCGGCCTCCGCCCGGGTACTGATGCCTCCGGCCACCGCCACGGGAATCTTCCGTCCCGCCCGCTCAGAGAGAGCCCGCGCTTCCTCCCGGATCTGCGCCACCTCGGCGCCGTATTCCTCCAGGGTCAGATGCTCCGCTTCCTCCCGGGTGAAGCCCAGATGTCCTCCGGCCTTCGGGCCCTCAATCACGATCAGATCCGGATAACTATGATAACGACGCTCCCAGATCCGGCCGATCAGAGACAGTGCTTTCCGGGAAGACACGATCGGGGCCAGGCAGGTCCGCACCTGGCCCAGCTTCTCCGCTGCTTTCTGGTGTATTCCCGGCAGATCCATGGGCAGCCCCGCCCCGGAGACGATGAGATCGGCGCCGCAGCGGATTGCCTGCTCCACGTAGCGGGAATATTCCCGGGTTGCCACCATAATGTTGAATCCCAGAACACCCTTCGGCGCCAGCTCTCTGGCCCTCTGCAGCTCCTTCGCCATGGCACGCAGGTTGGCTTCCAGAGGATGCTCATCAAAATCCTCTTCGCGGAAACCGATCTGTGCCGTGGAGATCAGCCCCACGCCGCCGACCTTCGCCACGGCGCCGGCGAGACTCGACAGACTGATGCCCACGCCCATGCCGCCCTGGATCAGGGGCCGCTCCACCAGATGCTCTCCGATCCGAAATCCTTCTCTCATCGCGCTCTCCCTTCTCTGAGCTCTACCACCTGCGGAAACGACGATAGCGCTGCCCCGCCAGCTCCTCGCCGGACAGACCTTCATAGCGGTCCAGGAAATCCTGAAAATCCCGGCGCAGTCCCTCACAGAGAAGAGCCGCATTGTCCTGGCAGGCCGGTTCCGGCTCCGGGATCACCCGCTCGACGATGCCCAGACGCTTCACGTCCGCCGCTACGACACCCATGATGTCCGCCGCTTCCTGCGCCCGGTGGCTGTCCTTCCACAGGATGGAAGCAAAGCCCTCCGGGGAGAGAACCGAATAGATCGCATTTTCCATCATCCAGACCTCGTTACCCACAGCCATCGCCAGAGCACCGCCGCTGCCTCCCTCGCCGATGACCAGAGAGAGAACCGGCACCTTCAGATCCGACATGACAAAAAGGCTGTCCGCGATGGCCCGTCCCTGTCCGTTTTCTTCGGCTTCCAGCCCGCAGAAAGCACCGGGCGTATCCACGAAGCAGAAGATCGGACGGCCGAATTTCTCCGCCTGCCGCATCAGACGCACCGCCTTCCGGTAACCCTCCGGGGAGGGCATGCCGAAGTTGCGCTCCTTATTTTCCTGGATGCTCCGTCCCTTCTGCTGTCCGATGACCGTCACCGGGCGGCCGTTCAGCCGGGCGAGTCCACCTACGATCGCGCCGTCGTCCCCGCCATAGCGGTCTCCGTGAAACTCCATGAAGTCCTCAAAGATCCCGGAGATATAATCCAGCGAAGTCAGCCGGTCCGCGCTGCGGGAGCGCTGCACGACCTCCCAGGCCTCGATCTCCTGAAGATCAGGCGAAGATTTCCCGGACAGTTCCGGCGTCTCTGCCGTATCCACAAATTGCGAATCTTCCCCGGCAGACAACTGAGAGGTATTTTGGGATTCCGCGACCTGCTGCACCTGTCCCTGCGGGCTCTCCTCTGTCTCCGCAGCCAACTGCTTCGGTATCTCCGGATCCTCCTGAGTTTCAACATTCACCGGGGACGCCATCCCATCTGCAAAGTCCCGAGCATTCTCTCCGGCCTCTTCCTCCTGTGTCAGTTCCGCATGGAAGCGCAGGATCTCTGCCAGCGTCTGACGTAGCTCCTGCCGCTCGACGATCCGGTCGATAAACCCGTGCTCCAGAAGAAATTCGGAACGCTGGAAGCCCTCCGGCAGCTTCTGATGAATGGTCTGCTCGATAACCCGGGGACCGGCAAAGCCGATCAGCGCGCCCGGCTCCGCCAGGATGATGTCTCCCAGCATGGCAAAGCTGGCGGTCACCCCGCCGGTCGTAGGGTCGGTCAGCACCGTCACCGACAACAGCCCCGCCTCCGAATGGCGCTTCAGAGCCGCCGCCGTCTTCGCCATCTGCATCAGGGAGAGGATGCCTTCCTGCATCTGGTCTCGGCACGAGCAGCATAAAAGTACCCCCGGAAGCCGCTCCGCCAGCGCCCGCTCCACCCGACTGGCGACCGCTGCGTCCCCGGCCGTTCCCATACTCCCCATGAGGAAGCGGGAATCACAGACACCCACGGCCGCCGGACAACCCTCGATGCGGGCCTTCCCGGTGACGATCGCTTCCCGCAACCCGGTCTTCTCCCTGGTTGTATCCAGTTTTTCTCCGTAATCCGGGAAAAGCAGCGGATTCTCCTTCCGGGAATGGCCGCCGACCGGAACAGACTCACGAAGGCCGAACCACTCCTCAAAGCTCCCCTTGTCAATGACCGTGCGCAGCCGCTGGCGGGCAGACAACCGGAAATAGCAGCCGCAGCGGGGACACATATAATGATTCTTCCGGACGTTCTCCCGGTAGATCGTCTCCCCACAGCTCCCGCAGCGGGACCACAGATGCTGCATCTCCTCCCGGGTAATCCCCTCGTCGCCCTCCTTCCGGATGGACACCGTCGAAGGGCTCTTCTTCCAGAGCTTTGTAAAACTGGCCATGACGCAGGGCGCCTCCTCTCACTCTTTCACCATTTGACCCGGCAGCCTTACTGCAGGGATGTCTCCAGGAACGATGTATCATGCTCTCCGGCGCGGAAGACCGGGTGACGCAGAATCTGTTTCAGATAATCCTGATTCGTCGTCACGCCCTCCAGCACCAACTCATCCAGAGCGCCCTCCATCCGGCGGATCGTCTCCTCCCGGGTCGCGCCGTAGGCAATGAGCTTCACGAGCATGGAATCATAATAAGGCGGAATCCGGCAACCGGTATAGACCGCGGAATCCACCCGGATTCCCATGCCGCCGGGGAAATGGCATTCTGTCACCGTCCCGGGGCAGGGCATGAAATTCCGGTCAGGATCCTCGGCGTTGATCCGGCACTCCATCGCCCAGCCGCGGGGGTGTATGTCCTCCTGCCGGAAGGACAGCGGCTCCCCGGCCGCGATGCGGATCTGCGCCTGGATCAGATCGATTCCCGTCATGACCTCTGTCACCGGGTGCTCCACCTGAATCCGGGTATTCATTTCCATGAAATAAAACGCGCCGCTCGCATCCAGGAGAAATTCGACCGTTCCGGCATTCTCATAGCCCACCGCGCGGGCCGCCGCTACCGCCGCCTCTCCCATCTGCCGCCGCAGCTCCGGTGTCAGCACCGGACAGGGCGACTCCTCGATGACCTTCTGATGGTGACGCTGTACGGTACAGCCCCGCTCTCCGAGATACACTACGTGCCCCTGCGAATCCGCCAGGATCTGCATCTCCACATGGCGGGGGTGTTCCACATATTTTTCCAGATACATGGCCTCATCGCCGAAGGCCTTCTCCGACTCTCTCTGCGCCGCCGCGAACTGAAGGCTCCACTCGTCATCCGAACGGACGATCCGCATGCCCTTGCCGCCGCCCCCGGACACAGCCTTCACCATGACCGGATAACCGATGCGGGCGGCTTCTGCCCGGCCGATCTCTGAATCGTAAATGACATCCGGGCAGCCGGGCACCACCGGGACACCTGCCGCCTGCATGGTATTCTTGGCTTCGGCCTTGCTGCCCATGCGGGCGATCATCTCGCTGTCCGGACCGATGAAGCGAATATGGCACTCCTCGCACATCCGGGCAAAACGGCTGTTCTCCGAGAGAAAACCGAAGCCCGGATGGATGGCGTCGGCGCCCATGGCGATGGCCGCCGAGAGAATCCTCTCCGGGCTCAGATAGCTGGACGCCGAAGCCGCCGGTCCGATGCAGATGGCCTCGTCCGCCAGCATGGTCGCCAGCGCCTCATTATCTGCCTCCGAGTACACGGCTACTGTGGGAATTCCCATTTCCCGGCAGGCCCGCACGATACGGACAGCGATCTCGCCCCGATTGGCGATCAAAATCTTCTTAAACATGGCCTTACTCCACGATGAAAGTCAGCTCTCCGGTCACGGCGGGCTTTCCGTCCACAGTGGCCACGGCCCTGCCGACGCCCACCGGGCCCTTTCGGCGAATGATCTCGCATTCCAGTGTCAGCTTATCCCCGGGAATCAGCTTGCGGCGGAAGAGCAGCTGCGCGATGCCGCCGACGAACGCGAGCTTTCCCCGGTTCTCCTCCTCCGACAGGATGGCAACGGCTCCGGCCTGTGCCAGCGCCTCGACGATGAGTACGCCCGGCATCACCGGCTCCTGAGGGAAATGCCCCACGAAAAAATCCTCACGATACGTAACGCATTTAAATGCCTTCACGCGCTTCCCCGGCTCCAGCTCCTCGACTCCGTCTAGGAGAAGGAAGGGGTGACGGTGGGGCAGAATCTCCTCGATCTCTTTGATACCTAACTGCATGACAATTTCTCCTATCTCAAGCCCGGACACACCGGGATCTGCAGGTATTTCATTCCCCGCAACACACAATCCGCTCTTTACAGCGAGACTATCTTTTCTCCGACTGTCACAGCTTCCGGATCCGGAAGAGAGGCTGACCGTACTCCACCACCTGCTCGTTCTCCACGAGCACGCCGGTGATCTCCGCATCCTCCTCGGCTTCCAGCTCATTCATCAGCTTCATCGTCTCAATGATGCCGAGAACCTGGCCCTTCCGTACCCGGCTTCCCAGGGTGACAAAGGGATCTGCCCCCTCTGACGGAGCGGTATAGAACACACCCACCAGCGGAGAGGTGATGACATCCTCCGCGGCCAGCGTATCTGCGGCCAGACTCGCTGACGGAATCGGTGTCTGAGATGACTGCGGCTGTACCGATGCATCCGCCTGCACCGGAACATGTCCCGCAGGCACGGATTCCCTCGCTGCCGTCGCGATCATCGGATCAGGCGCTTCCGCGGCCGCTCTTCCCGCTTCCCGCCGCAGCGTCAGACTGCCGCCTTCTTCCTGATAGATAAACTCCGCAAAAGGGGAGGCCGCTGCGAGCTCTGTCAGCTGCCGGATCTTCTCAATCTCCATCTTCAAGCCTCCTCATATTTGCCAAAGCACAGTGTCGCATTATGACCGCCGAATCCCAGAGAATTGCTCAGGCAGTAATGGACATCCATGGAAATACCCTCGCCGGTGACATAGTCCAGGCGGCATTCCTCGTCCGGTACCTGATAGCCCGCCGTGGCGTGGACATACCCCTTCTCCAGCGTCTTGACGCAGGCGATCGCCTCCACACCGCCGGCCGCTCCCAGCAGATGGCCGATCATCGACTTCGTAGAGCTGACCTTCAGGCGGAACGCATGCTCTCCGAACAGGTTCTCGATCGCCCGGCTCTCGAACAGATCGTTGTGATGCGTGCCGGTGCCGTGCGCATTGATATAATCCACCTGCTCCGGCGCGATGCCCGCATCCGCCATGGCATATTCCATGGCCTTGGCAGCGCCGCTGCCGTCCTCCGCCGGAGAAGTGATATGATAAGCATCACTGGTAGAACCATAGCCCTTCACTTCGGCATAGATCTTCGCCCCCCGGGCTTTGGCATGCTCCAGCTCTTCGAGCACCAGGATCCCGGCGCCCTCGCCCATGATAAAGCCGCTCCGTTCCTTATCGAACGGGATCGAGGCCCGCAGAGGATCCTCCGATGTCGAGAGCGCCGTCAAAGACTGGAATCCGGCCACACCCAGCGGCGTGATGGAGCTTTCTGCTCCGCCAGCCACCATGACGTCGGCCTCACCATACTGAATACTGCGGAAGGCCTCGCCGATGCACTGCGTGCCCGAAGCACAGGCTGTCACCACATTGATGCATTTACCCTTGAGACCGAACTGGATCGAAACATTGCCCGCCGCCATATTGCTGATCATCAGAGGCACCAGCAGCGGATTCACCTTCCGGGGACCGCCCTTCTCCATCCGGGTATGCTCCCGCTCCATAGCCTGCAGACTGCCGATGCCGGAACCCACGCTGACACCCACGCGATAAGGATCCTCCTTCTCCATCGCGAGACCGGCATCCGTGAGCGCCATGCCGGATGCCGCCACGGCAAACTGCGCGAACCGCTCCATGCGCTTCGCCGCCTTGCGGTCCATATAATCCTGGGGATTGAAATCCTTCACTTCCGCCGCCAGCTTCGCCTTGTAATCACTCGTATCGAAGAAAGTGATGGGACCGATGCCCACCTCTTTCCTGGTCAGCGCCTCCCAGAAGGCCTCTGCCGTATTTCCGATGGGGGTGATGGCTCCCAGACCTGTCACCACAACTCTTCTGCTCATATCGTCTCCTCCTGCCTTCCTACATGGCCATGCCGCCGTCTACGGCGATCACCTGACCCGTGATATATCCGCTTCCCTCCGACGCCAGGAAGGCAGCCAGCTCCGCCACGTCCTCCGGACGACCGAAATGCTTCATGGGAATCTGTTCCGTCACCTGCGTCACCACCGACTCGGGCAGCGCCTTCGTCATATCCGTATCAATGAAGCCGGGCGCGATGGCGTTCACTGTGATCCCACGCCCCGCCACTTCCCGGGCCACTGCCTTGGTGAAGCCGATGATTCCGGCCTTCGAGGCGCTGTAATTCGCCTGGCCCGCATTTCCCATGACACCGGACACCGAGGAAATGTTGATGATCCGGCCGGAGCGTTTGCGCATCATGGAGCGCAGCACCGCCTTCGTGCAGTGGAAGGTTCCCATCAGGTTGACCTGCAGCACCGATTCAAATTCTTCCTCGCTCATCCGCAGCAGCAGGCCGTCCCGGTTGATCCCGGCGTTATTGACCAGGATATCTATACTGCCGTATTTCTTCTGAAGATCGCGGATCGCGGCGGCTGCCGCCTCCGCATCCTCCACACGGAAGGAGCAGACCTCCGCCTCTCCGCCGGCGGCGCGGATCCCTTCCGCGACCGATTCAGCGGCCGCTGTCTGTCCGCTGCACCGCAGGAGCACCGGCACGCCGAGACGCGCCAGTTTTTCCGCGATGGCGCGGCCGATACCCCGGCTGGCGCCGGTCACCAGCGCCGTTCTCTTCTCTTCCATGGTCTATCTCCCCCTTTTCCGGCAGCGCGTCCTGCCTCACGTATACAGCTTCCCTTACGGGCGGTTCTCATTTACTGCAGCGCCTTCTCCAGCGCCTCCATATCCTCCCAGCTTCCCACGTGAAGCACGGTCTGCCCGCGATCGATCTTGCGGATGAAGGAGGTCAGGGTCGTCCCCGGCCCGATCTCAACAAAGGTATCCACGCCCTCCGCGATCATCCGCATCACGCTCTGTCTCCAGAGCACCGGGCTACTGACCTGACGGCACAGCAGCTCCTTCACCTCCGCGGCGGAGGTCACCGGCTCCGCGTGCACATTGGCCACGTAGGGGATCCGGGGCTCCCGGATCGTCACCGGCTGCAGCACATCCCGCAGCTTCTCACCCGCTCCCGCGAGCAGCGGCGAGTGGAAGGGTCCGCTGACATTAAGCGGCACGCACCTTCTGGCTCCCGCTTCCTTCAGGAGAGGCAGCACCGCCTCCACATCCGGACACCGTCCGGAGATCACGACCTGCCCGGGGCAGTTATCGTTCGCGATCACCACACAGCCGTCTTTTCCGGCCTGTTCCCGAAGATATGCCGCAAGCACCTCTTCAATCTTCTCCGCGGGCAGGCCCAGCACGGCCGCCATAGTGCCCTGTCCCAGCGGGACGGCTTCCTGCATGAGGATGCCCCGGCGGCGCACAACACGTACCGCGTCCGGATAATCCATCACATCCGCCGCCAGCAGCGCTCCGTACTCACCCAGGCTCAGCCCCGCCGCCATATCAGGGGTGATGCCCCGCGCCGCACACTCTGTCAGAATCGCCGCGCTGACTGTCACGAGAGCCGCCTGTGTATACTCGGTCTGATCCAGTCTCTCGTTTTTCTCAAAGCAAAGCTCTTCCATGGAGAAGCCCAGCAGACGGGAAGCCGTCTCAAAAGCCTCCCGTGCACGCACGGAATTCTCATAGAAATCCTTCCCCATGCCCGTTTTCTGTGCTCCCTGTCCCGGGAAAACAAATGCGATCTTTCCCATACGTTCCTCCTTCTTTCCGGCCGGACGGCCCTCTCACCGGCCATCCGGGATGCGAATTCCCCGTATGGCTTCCTTTAGCGCAGCAGTGCGCCGGCCTGCTCCATCGCAGCTCCGGCCTCGCGAACCAGATCCTCGATGATTTCCCGGCAGGGCTTGCAGTCCTTCAGCAGCCCGGCGATCTGACCGGACATGACCGTACCAGTGGCCACATCGCCCTCCTTCACCGCACGGCGCAGAGAGCCAAGCGTCAGCATCTCCAGCTCCTCGAAGGTCGCACCTTCTTTTTCCTTCTGCAGATACACGCGGGTCGTCTTGTTGCGCAGAGAGCGGACCGGATGTCCGGTACTGCGGCCGGTCACCACACTGTCGATATCCTTGGCTGCGATCACCTTCTGCTTGTAATTCTCATGCACCGTACATTCCTCAGAGACCACGAAACGGGTGCCGATCTGTACGGCCTCCGCCCCCAACATAAACATCGCCGCCATGCCGCGGCCGTCGCCGACGCCGCCGGCTCCGATGACGGGGATCTTCACCGCATCCACCGCCTGAGGAACCAGCGCCATGGAAGTCGCCTCACCGATATGTCCGCCGGACTCGCAGCCCTCGGCCACCACCGCATCAGCGCCCATGCGCTCCATTCTCCGGGCCAGCGCCACAGAGGCGACCACGGGAATGACCCGGACCCCCGCGTCCTTCCACATCGCCATGTACTTCTCCGGATTGCCGGAGCCGGTGGTGACCACCTTCACATGCTCCTCCGCCAGCACCTGCGCCACCTCATCCGCGCAGGGATTCAGCAGCATCACATTCACGCCGAAGGGCTTATCGGTTATCTCTCTGACCTGGCGGATCTGCTCACGCACCCACTCTGCCGGAGCGCTGCCCGAGCCGATAATGCCAAGACCGCCGGCCTCGGAAACAGCCGCTGCCAGCTGGCTGTCCGCCACCCATGCCATGCCGCCCTGAATGATCGGGTACTCGATTCCCAGAAGTTCTGTCACTCTTGTATTCATGTCTGTCCCTTTCCCGTGTACTGTATCGAGCAGGCGGCAGCTTTTTCGCCTCCTGCTCACCTGCGCGTGCTGCGTCCGGCGTCAGCCGGAAAAACTCATTACGCAGCCCTGCGCTTAAAAACGGCCGGTCTCACACACCGCGAGTCCAGCCGTCCGTCGCCGCCCTGCGGCTGCGCAATTTACGCCTCGATGCCCTTCGCTGTCAGATAATCCGCTACATCCTGGACCGTCAGCATCTTCTCCAGGTCCTCGGTGGGAATCTCGATCTCATAGGTGTCCTCCAGATTGGTCACCATCTCAAAGAGATCCAGAGAGTCCGCATTCAGATCTTCCTTCAGGGACTGCTCTGCCCTGATGGTGTCCGCGTCGATTCCCAGCTGATCCGCCAGCATTTCTTTTACTTTGTCCAACATGATTTTTGTCTCCTTTAACAGATGAAATATTTATTTACAGAGCTGATTTCCATTCCGGGAAACGCTCTCATACACAATGCCATTTACAGCGAAATCGCTGCGATTTTCTCAAAATGCGCCCCGCAGGCCTACCACTCCAGCACCATGGCGCCCCAGGTCAGTCCGGCGCCGAATCCGGCCAGCACCAGCGTATCGCCCCGCTGCAGCCTTCCCGCGCGGTTCACCTCATCGAGAAGCACCGGGACGCTGGCCGCCGCCAGGTTGCCGGTGTGCACGAGGTTCTCAGGGATCTTCTCCATCGGCACATGCAGGCTCCGCCCGATCGAAGTGAGGATGCGGGCATTGGCCTGATGCAGCAGGAAGAGCGACACGTCCTCCGTGGAGATCTCCGCCTGCGCCAGCGCCTCACGAATCGTCTCCGGCACCGTCCGCACGGCAAACTGGAATATCTGCCGTCCGTCCATGGAGAGATCCGCAGGAACTGCTTTCCCGTCTTTCCCTGTTCCCTCAAGGAAGGGGATCCTGTCAGAAGAACGTCCGGTGGAACAGATCAGGGAATCTCCCCGGCTCCCGTCGCACCCGAGGACACAAGTACGGATGCCGCCCTCCGGCACAGCGGTCACCACCGCCGCCCCGGCCCCGTCTCCGAAGAGAACACAGGTGCTGCGGTCCTTCCAGTCGACCAGACGGGACATGGCCTCCGCGCCGATCACCAGCACATTATGCGCCATCCCCGTGCGGATGTAAGCATCCGCCGTCTGCAGGCCGAAGAGAAAGCCGGAACAGGCCGCGCTCAGGTCGTAGCAGACCGCCTTCTTCGCGCCCAGCGCCTCCTGCACCTGACAGGCCACACTGGGGAAGAAACATTCCGGCGTCACCGTCGCCACCAAGATCCAGTCCAGCTCCTCTGCCGTCATCCCGGCGTCCGCCAGGGCGCGCCGCGCGGCTTCGGCCGCCATCGCTGCCGTCCCCTCCGCGGAGAGATGCCTCTCCCGGATCCCGGTGCGGGAGACGATCCACTCGTCGCTGGTATCCATCCGCGCCGCCAGCATATCATTTGTCACTCTACATTCCGGGATATAACTCCCGGTCCCCGCGATGCCAGATCTCATACTGCGCCGCCTCCCGTACTGTCTCATGCGTCAGCGTCCATGCAGGAACGCTGAGTCTCTTCCTGGTCTTTAATTGTTTTAAAACTCAATATTTTGAGTTTCAAATATTTTGATCCGATGAAGATTATAACAGCTTCTGCATGGAAGTCAAGGAGTTTATGGTTTTTTCATAATAACAGCGGGACAGGCATGCTGCAACCTGTCCCGATCTGTTATTTCTTCCCATTGTTCCCTTTACTAAACCGCATTATTTTCATGCCCGGCTTCCCGTGCACTCCTTATTTCCTCAATTTCCTGATTCATTTCTTCCAGAGACATCTCAGGAACATCTGATGCCTGCCTGCGCAATTCTTCCAGTGCTTCCAATGCTTCCGTCCTTGTAACCTTCTTCTGCATGGGCTTCTCAAACAAAATGTCACGAACCATCCTTACTTCGCCACCGCGCTCAGTCCCGGCTTCTCACAGGCACTGACGGTGCGTTTCTTCCCATTGGAGAAATAGGCCTTCACCGTGTAGGAATAGGTCTCGCCGGTCTCCACGGTCGTATCCAGCCACGTCGTAGCCTCTCCGTCGGCGAGCGACTTCACATGAGTCCATTTGCCATCTTCCGTCTTCCGGTAGATCCGGTAGCCGTCGGCGGTCACCGCCTTCCAGGTGATGCGGATGCCCCGGGTGGAGCGGGCGATCTTCTCCAGCGTCGGCGTCTTCGGCACTGCCTGCGCGGAGATGCCTGTCCGGTCACAGTCGCTCCAGATCGTCGTGCTTCCGTGCTTATAATAGGCCTTCACCGTGTAAATATAGGTCTCCGTGTCGTCCGGGACCGTATCCCGGTAGGCCACCTTCGAAGAACTCTTAATCGTTGTCACCCGGCTCCATGTCCCTCCGGAGACCTTGCGATAGATCCGGTAGCCGGTGGCATCCTCCACCGCCTCCCAGGTAATACGGATCTGCTTATATCCGACCGCTGCGGCCCTCTTCAGTACGGGAGCCGCCAGGGTATAGGTCGTCACCGAGACGCCGGTCTTATCGCATTCTGCCCAGCTCACAGTGCTTCCGGTCTTGTAGTAGGCCTTGACCGTATACGAATAGGTCTCCCCGGCCACAGCCGTCGTATCTGTATAAGAAGTCCTGCTCTTCCCCTTCAGCGTAGCGATCTTCGTCCACTTGCCGCCGGAGGTCTTCCGGTAGATACGATATCCGTACGTGTCCACGGCTTCCCAGGTGACCGTATTACCGTCGCAGGATGTAGTTGCCGAGGCGAGCGTCACCTTCTCCGGCGTCACCGTGGCCGTAAGCCCCGGCTTCTCGCAGGAGCTGACCAGCGTCGTACTCACATATCGCACGGCTTTCACGGTATAGGAATAGGTCTCCCCGGCCGTGACCGAGGTGTCCGTCCAGGTCTCCTTCGAACCGCCGGTCAGCGTCTTGTACCGCTTCCAGCTTCCCCCGGAGGTCTTCCGGTATATGTAATATGCGTCGGCATCCTCCACGCTCTCCCAGGAGATCTGAATGCCGTCCGTTGACACCGAGATCTCCTCAAGCTCCGGCGTATCCGGCGTCTCATATTCCACGCCTTCCACATACGAACCGGTCGGCTTCTGGCCGCTCTGATAGCCCCACCCGAGATAACAGCTCCACCAGTAGGATGAGATCGTCTCCTCCCGGACCGTTGAGACCGCATGGACCATCTTCCCATTCCCGGTATAGATCCCTACATGACCGCTGGAGCTCCCGGAATTGAAATACAGCGTAGCACCGACGGGAATGTTCTCGGACGAAGATGAAACACCCCATTTCTTCCAGGCCGAAAGCGCCGTCGTCGCGTCGGAGGACGCATACAGGCCGGCCGACTCATAGCAGATGCGGACGAACCGCTGGCAATACCCGCTGTAGCTCGTGCTGCCGATCTTCGACCGAGCCGTTGCGAAGATCTGTGCGGTCTGCGTGGTTGATTCCGCATAGGCGGTCGTCTCTGCAGGCACCGCGGCCGCTGCGACCAGAATGAAAAAGATAAGACTGAAAATGACTTTCGACAACCTGCGCGGCATGGCACGGTTCCTCCTCTGTCTTTAAATACTCTTCACGATCTGTCGATACGAAAACGAAGAAGGCGGAAGAATGTTACGAACATATTACGTTCATCGTAACATTTCCCGCCTGTTCTGTCAACAAAGTCCCTGTGTTTTTTAAGATTTTCTGATGAATTTCTTAAAATATGATGTAGGCGACAAAAGGTATTTTGTCGCTTTGATACACGGATTGCTACGCGCCAAGGCGCTTTCGCAATCCTAACAACATTCGAAATCCGCTCATTTTGGCCAATATATTGGCCAAA
>JAJQDL010000184.1 GCA_021202235.1 Lachnospiraceae bacterium | reverse complement strand
GCAAACGCAAGGAACTGGGCTTGGAGTAGACAGTAAAAACGAGCCGGGGGGGGGGGCGCGCGGGCGGGGGGGCGGCCCCGGGGGGGGTGTTGTAGGGGGGCAGGGGGGGGGGGAGGTCGGGGTGTGGGAGGGGCGGGGGGAGGGCGCGCGCGGGGGGGCGGGAGCGGCGCCCGGTGGATGGCAGTCGATCAATTGATCACGGGGAACTAAGCAGCCTGGAGCTGGAGGAGGCGCCTGCTTACGAGTTCGAGGCGGGGGTGGCCCGCTGCCCGGCGATGGGAAGTGAAATCTCCGGAGATAATTTCTCTGCTCTCTGCCTGCCGGACGGGAAAGTGATCCTCTGTCTTTCTGATGGCATGGGGTCCGGCAGACAGGCCTGGGCGGAGAGCGACCAGGTGGTGGAGTTGTGTGAACATCTGATGGAGGCAGGCATCTCCTTGAGTACTTCTGCCCGTATGATCAACACGGCGCTGGTGCTTCGTCAGGGAGAGCAGCGGCCGGCGACATTGGATCTTCATCGGATCGATCTCTACAGTGGAGAGATGGAGAGCCTGAAAAGGGGAACTCCGCCCACCTTTCTCTGGCAGAAGGATGGCATTCGCTGCCTGGAATCGGGGCAGTCCCCCATCGGGTGGGCGGAGACAGTGACAGAGGAGGCGGTGTCCACAAAGTTTGCCGGGGATATGGCTGTGGTCCTCCTCACGGATGGAGTGCTGGAGGCTTTCCCCGGGGAGGACAAAGAAGACTTGCTCACGGCCGTACTTTCGAGTATGTCGCCGTCCAAACCGCAGGACGCCGCCGACGCGCTGCTGGCCCTGGCGCGGGGCAGTGAACCTCCGCGGGATGATCTGACCGTCGTCGTGGCGGCCTTCCAACGAAGAAGCGCAGAATAAGCCATCATTCGTCCGGAAGGTTGCGCGATCGGAAAAAGTCTGCTATGATACCGGTGTCAGAAGGTCGTAGAGCAAAGAGCCCCTGATACATGGCAGATCGCGGAGGATGGTATGAACATCCCACAGAAAGTAGAAAAATGGATACGGCAGGAGCACCTGATACAGCAGGGAGACCGGGTCATCGCAGCTGTGAGCGGCGGTGCAGACTCGGTCTGCCTGCTGCTTTGTCTGCACGCATTGAGCGGATCATTCTCCTTTCTGCTGTCGGCGGTTCACGTCCATCACGGCATTCGCGGAGAAGAGGCAGACGGAGATGCCGCTTTCTGCGAGGCCCTTTGCAGGGAACTGAAAGTGCCGTTCCGACTGTTCTGTGAGGATGTTCCGGCTCTGGCAGAGCAGGAGAAAAGATCGCTGGAGGAAGCAGGACGGATCGTCCGATACAGAGATCTGCGGGAGGAAGCAGCGCGGCTGGCCGGAGAAGAACCGCAGCGGCGGGTTCGCATTGCCGTGGCGCACCATCAGGACGATCAGGCGGAAACGGTGCTGATGAATCTGTGCCGGGGGACCGGCATCCGGGGACTGGGGGGTATGCCGCCTGAACAGGGGGACATCATACGCCCGCTCCTCTCCCTGCGCCGGGCGGAGATCGAGGCATGGCTGGCGGAGCAGGGGCAGCCATGGCGGCAGGACGCGACGAATCTGGAGGATGAAAATACCAGAAACAGGATCCGCCATCACCTGATTCCCTGGCTGACGGAGCAGGTGAATCCGCGCAGCGTTGAACATATACAGGCTCTGGCTGTACAGGCGCAGGAGCTGGATGATTACCTGGAGCAGGAAGCAGACAAGTGGCTGACCGGCGTCTGCGGAGTGCAGACGGATCGGCAGGAGGAAGAGGCAGCGGAGAACTCTGCGGGAGGGCAGAAGATTTGCCTTCCGGCTGCGGAGCTGGCGGCACTCCCGGAGGCTTTGAAAGGGAGGATTCTTCTGCAGGCTATGGGACGGGCCGCAGGCGGCAGCAGGGATCTCACGGCACGTCATGTGGCGGCGGTACGGGATCTGCTGGAAGGCCCGGCGGGAAGAAGGATTTCTCTGCCCGGCGGCGTCACGGTCCGCAGAGGTTACAGGGATCTGATCCTTGAAACGGAAGCGGCCGGTTCAGAAGGCGGGGGGCAGAAGACATCTCAACTCCCTCCTGCAGCGGACTTCTCTGTACTTGTCTGGACGGGCAGAGAAAAAATTCCGGAAAAAAGGTATACGAAATGGTTTGATTGTGATAAAATCAACGGAGATGTGTTCTTTCGTCATCGCCGCCCGGGGGATACTATTGAACTGAAGGGCGTGGGAAAGAAGACGGTGAAATCCTATATGATCGATGCGAAGATTCCGGCAGAGCGGAGAGATTCGCTCTGGCTGCTGACAGATGGAGAACAGATCCTCTGGATCGTGGGATACCGTATGAGTGCAGCCTGTCAGGTGACATCGGAGACACGGAGGATTCTGCAGGTCTCTGTTCCGGAAGGGACGTAAGGGCTGCAGTCATCGTATGAGCAAAGAGAAAAAAGGGAAAGATACGTACAGGAGGCGGACATGAGGGACAGGATTCGTATTTTGATACCGGAGATGGAAGTGAATCGCCGCATTGATGAAGTGGCAGCGCAGATCAGCCGGGATTATCAGGGGAAGGAACTGCATCTTCTGTGTATCCTCAAGGGCAGTGTCTTTTTTATGAGCGAGCTGGCCCGGCGTCTGACCATTCCGGTGACGATGGACTTTATGAGCTGCTCCAGCTACGGCTCCGGCACAGTATCCAAGGGGATCGTGCGTCTTGTGAAGGATCTGGATGATCCCATCGAGGGTCGGGACGTGATGATCATTGAGGACATCATAGATTCCGGCAACACGATGGCTTATCTTCTGAAGCTGCTTGGCGCGAGAAATCCGGCCAGCATGAAGCTCTGCACATTGCTGGACAAACCTTCCCGCCGTGTTCATCACGAGGTGACCGTTGACTACGTTGGTTTCCAGATCGAGGATCTGTTCGTGGTTGGCTGCGGTATGGATTACAATCAGCGGTATCGCAATCTCCCCTATGTCGGTGTCATCGAGCCGGAGGATATAAGGAAGTAAAATAAGGAGAACCGGATCATTGAATCAGAACAGAAAATCAACGATTGCCATTTATCTGGCGTTTCTGGCCTGTATTCTGCTGTTTTATTATTTCAGTGGAAGTGTTTTCAGCAGCAACAGTGTTGGCGCGGCTACTTATCAGGACTTTGAAGCGGCTCTGGAGGAAGGAACGGTTACCGGGGTGACCATCACACAGAATGCAGAGGTGCCGACGGGGGCTGTTGTATACACGCTTTCTTCCGGCGACAGCTTTCAGGTGTATGTGTCCGATGTCACTGCTGTCGAGGAAGAGCTGGATGGCCTGAATATGGCCTACTCGCTGTCGGACGTGTCCGGCGGTATGGATACCAGCACGGTGATGCTCTATCTCCTGATGGGAGTCGTCATCGTGGTCGTTCTTGTCATGGTGATGCGCAGCAATGGACAGGGTGGCAGCAACAGCAGGATGATGAACTTTGGCAAGAGCCGTGCGACCATGGTGACCGGAAATGATACTAATTTCGACAAGGTGGCCGGTCTGCGCGAGGAGAAAGAGGATCTCGAGGAGATTGTAGACTTTCTCAAGGATCCGGAGAAATACAATCGTCTGGGGGCGCGGATTCCCAAGGGCGTGCTGCTTGTAGGCCCTCCCGGAACCGGTAAGACGCTGATGGCCAAGGCTATCGCCGGGGAAGCCGGTGTTCCTTTCTTCAGCATTTCCGGTTCGGATTTTGTGGAAATGTTCGTGGGCGTGGGCGCCTCCCGGGGGAGGGATCTGTTTGAAGATGCCAAGAAGCATGCTCCCTGCATCGTTTTTATCGATGAGATCGATGCAGTGGCGCGTCAGCGTGGATCAGGTATGGGCGGTGGTCATGATGAGAGGGAGCAGACGTTGAATCAGCTCCTTGTGGAGATGGACGGTTTCGGCGTCAATTCCGGGATCATCGTGCTGGCAGCAACCAACCGGGTAGATATTCTGGATCCGGCGATCATGCGCCCCGGCCGTTTTGACCGGAAGATCATGATCGGACGGCCCGATGTCCAGGGACGTGAGGAGATCCTGCAGGTTCATTCCAAGGATAAACCACTGGCGGAGGATGTGGATCTGGAGCGGATTGCCCGCACGACGGCCGGTTTCTCCGGGGCCGATTTGGAAAACCTGATGAATGAATCGGCCATTCTGGCAGCCAAGGAAGGCCGCAGCTTCCTGACACAGGAGGATATTGACCGTTCCTTTGTGAAGGTCGGACTGGGTGTGGAGAAGAAGAGCCGTATTATTTCCCCGAAGGAGAAGCGCATCACGGCCTACCATGAGTCCGGGCACGCGATTCTCTTCCATGTACTCCCCGAGGTGGGACCGGTGCATACCATTTCCATCATTCCCACGGGACTGGGAGCTGCAGGCTACACGATGCCGCTGCCGGAGAAGGATGAGATGTTCCTGACAAAGGAACATATGCTGGAGGATATCATGGTCTCCATGGGCGGCCGGATCGCGGAGGAGCTGATCTTCGGCGACATCACAACCGGCGCTTCGCAGGATATCAAGCAGGCTACGGAGACGGCTACCAATATGGTGATGAAGTATGGTATGTCCGATAAGGTGGGCATGATACACTATGGCGGAGATGAAGAGGTCTTTCTGGGCCGGGATCTGGGCCACACCCGGGGCTACAGCGAGCAGATGGCCTCCCTCATTGACAGCGAGATCAAGGAGATCATAGACAGCTGCTATCAAAAGGCGAAAGACATCATCCGTGAAAATATGGATGTGCTTCACGCCAGCGCTGCCCTTCTGATCGAGAAGGAAAAGATCGGACAGGAAGAATTTGAAGCTTTGTTCCAGGCGAATACAGAAAACTTGAACAGGGATTGAGATACCATGAATCAGAAATATCTTTTTGCCGACGAGACGGCTGCTTTTATGCAGCCGCCTCAGCCGGCCAAAGGAGCCCGGGTCATCCTTCGCTTTCAGACGGCGAAGGATGATTCGCTCCTGTCAGTTCGTTTAATTCATAACGATACCTGCCTGGAAATGTCGAGGAAAGAGATCGTCGGGGAACTGGCCTTTTACGAGATTGAAATTCCGGCTGTCACAGAAACCTATACCTATTGCTTTGAAGTCATTGAGCGCGGAGGCAAATGGGATCCGGCGATACAGCGGCAGCAGGCTCGCCGTGTCTTTTTCAATAAGAAGGGCGTGGTGTCGGAACCGGAGGAGAAGGATAATTTTGTCATCCGGCCTGGTTTTGAAGTGCCGGAATGGCTCCAGGGCGCCGTGATGTATCAGATCTTTGTGGATCGTTTCCGCAATGGAGACCGGGCCAACAGCGTTCTGGATGGAGAATACCTGTATCTGAACCGGTTACCGGTGCGCCGCGTTACAGACTGGAATAAATGTCCGGAGGCTCTGGACGTCAATTGCTTCTACGGCGGCGACCTGCAGGGCATTTGGGATAAGCTGGACTATCTGCAGGATCTGGGGGTGGAGGTACTCTACCTGAACCCGATCTTCGTCTCCCCGTCGAACCACAAGTACGACAGCCAGGACTATGACTATGTGGATCCCCATCTGGCGCGGATCGTGCAGGACGGCGGTGATCTGCTTCCTGACAGCGCGACCTCGAACCGGGGCGCGACCCGCTATCGCCAGCGTGTTGCGACGCCGGCAAATCTGGAGGCCAGCAATGCCTTTTTCGCTGAATTTGTCCGGGAAGTGCATCGCCGGGGCATGAAGATCATCCTGGATGGGGTATTCAATCATTGCGGATCATTTCACCGCTGGATGGACCGGGAGGGGATTTATCGGAACTCTGAGGCTTACGGGAAGGTGCCCGGCGCCTGGCATTCCGAAAACAGTCCGTACAGGGAGTATTTCAAATTCACCGGCCCCAAAACCTATGAGTCCTGGTGGGATCTGGACACGCTGCCTAAACTGAATTATGAGAATTCTAAGCGCCTGCAGCAGGAGATCCTGCGCATCGCAAAGAAATGGGTCTCGCCGCCGTACAGCGTAGACGGCTGGCGTCTGGATGTGGCCGCCGATCTGGGCCACTCCGAGGCATTTAACCATTCCTTCTGGAAGAAATTCCGGACTGTGGTGAAGAAGGCTAATCCGGATGCCGTGATCCTGGCGGAGCATTACGGCGATGTCTCCCCGTGGCTGGGCGGAGATGAGTGGGATACGGTGATGAATTACGATGCCTTTATGGAGCCGGTCTCCTGGTTCCTGACCGGGATGGATAAGCACAGCGATACCTTCCGGGGAGATTTGCTGGGGAATTCTGAAGCATTCTTTGCTTCTATGCGGCGGAATATGCGTCCCTTCTCAGGCGGTTCTCTCCTGGGAGCGATGAATGAGCTGGACAATCATGATCACTCGCGTTTTCTGACCCGGACCAATCACCAGTGCGGCCGCGTGGCGTCCAGAGGTTCTGCTGCGGCCGGAGAAGGGATCCATTACGGTGTCCTGCGTCAGGCTGTGGTTATGCAGATGACCTGGCCCGGTGCACCGACGCTTTACTATGGAGATGAGACCGGTGTCTGCGGCTGGACGGATCCGGACAGCCGCCGTACCTATCCCTGGGGGCAGGAGAACTGGGATCTGATCGAATTTTATAAATATGCGATCGGCATGCACCATCGGCATCCGGCCCTGAGGACCGGTTCGGTGGTTCCGCTGCTCAGCGAGCCGGGTCTTCTGGCTTATGGGCGTTTCCAGGAGGGAGATCGCCTGGTGATCCTGGTCAATACCGATCAGAGAGAGCGTATGGCGACCGTGGATATGGCTGTGATGGGATGTTCAGCGGGGAGCCATTATCGGCGGATCATGATGACCTGGGAGGAAGGCTACAATGTGGGAGTCGCTGCCTGCGAGAGTATCGGCACCCGCCTTACGGTTACCATGCCGCCGGTCTCTTCGCTGGGGCTGGGGGAGCAGTGAAGAAAACCGCCGGGAAGAGTGCAGGGAACAGCTTGCAATTTGTCCGCGATGTGGTATAATAAAATCTGCGGTTGCCGCGAAAACGCGTGCGAACAGAGAGCCGGCATGGCGGAACTGGCAGACGCACAGGACTTAAAATCCTGCGGGTGGCGACACTCGTACCGGTTCGATCCCGGTTGCCGGCAGTGATACATTTTTCAGGACTTGAGAGATATCCGGATGGATGTCTCTCTTTTTGATGCAAAATCCGCAACACCGGGTATGAAAATTGAATGAACGGCTCCTGACGGGGAATGATACAATGACTGACAGGTGGGGAAATGCCAAGCCTAAAAGGAGGAGACAGAGATGGTGATTGACGCGAATTTATACTGGATTCCCGAAAAGCTTTTTACGGATGAGGCTCTGATGGAACAATTTCTGGGGGAGGTTCCGGCAGAGATTGGCTGGTACGGCCGGTGTGAGGAAAATCCGGGGACAACCGGAAAAAAACAGGTCGTTCTGGAGCAACCGCTGGGAAGTCCGAATCTGAATTATGTGCAGGGGGATTACATCTTAGAAAAGCAGCTGGCGGATATGGATCTCGCGGGTGTGGAAAAGGCTGTGCTGAAGGTGCCGGGTTGTCATGAATGGATGAGCCTGGATTTTTGCCGGATGTTCAACGACGGAATGTATGAGTATGCACAGAAAAGCGGCGGCCGGATGATCCCGCTGGCGGTGGTCCCTCCGTATGGAACGCCGGAAAGTCTGGCTGAACTGGAGCGCTGCCACGATGAGCTGGGAATGAAGGCCGTTCAGGTCAGCGCGCATTATGGGAAAACCTATCTGGATGATGAGAAGTTCGCTGCTTTTTTTGCCAAAGTCAATGAACTTCAGATGAATGTTTATGTGCATCATACGCCGATTCCCGCGGAGTATCAGTCATTCTGTGATTACAATAATGTGAGACGTTCCTATGGACGATGTGTGGATCAGGGACTGGCGGTCGGACGCGAGGTGTTCAGTGATTTCTTTGTGAGATACCCCCATATTAAGATGGTTCATTCCATGCTCGGAGGGGGCTTCTTCGCGATTGCCAGCATGATGTTCCCCCGGCAGGCAAAGAAAACAGAGGATGTCAGCCGTTTTAAATCGGACAGCGGTGAGACGGAAGCACGATTCAGAGAACACATTTATTTTGAAATGTCCCATGCGCAGCCGTGGGGAAAAGAAC
Organism: Lachnospiraceae bacterium; assembly: GCA_021202235.1. GTDB lineage: Bacteria > Bacillota > Clostridia > Lachnospirales > Lachnospiraceae > UBA3305. The sequence goes on along the minus strand of JAJQDL010000184.1, from coordinate 8,675 downwards.
AGCTGGAATGCGCGGTGAAGGTGCTCGGCGCCGATCATATCATTTTCGGAACCTCTTATCCGGTGCGCAGGGAATGGCTGACCGACGGTCCGGCCTTCGTGCGGGCGCTGGATATCCCGGAAGAAGAGAAAGAGCTGATGCTTCACGGAAATGCGGAAAGGATGTACTGCGATTGATTTTTTGAGAGAAATTATGTAGACTGAATGAAAGAGTACAACGGAGAGGAGGGCGGCCGAAGAGATGGAAACAAAAAATATTCAGGAGTTTCTTGCGCTGGCCAAGCTGGGAAGCTCTTATTCCGCAGCAGAAAAGACCTTTGTTTCACAGTCTTCTCTTGTGCGTCATATCCAGTCGATGGAAGAGGAATTCGGAGTGCCGCTCTTTGACCGGACCCGGCGCGGATTTACGCTCAATGCCAATGGAAAGCTCTTTCTGCCCTACGCCGAAAAAATCGCCATGCTCCAGGCGCAGTGCTATCGGGAGCTGCATCCGGAAGAGAAGTCGCCGGATGTGATCCGGGTTGCTGCAGAGGGAAAGATCATCGAGCTGATCATTGATTTCAAAAAAGAATATCCGGACTATGTGATCAATTATCAGAAGAGCGACGATATCGAGACGGAGCTGCGTACGGGAGGGGTGGAGGTCGCGTTTCTTTCTACCATGACTTCGTCGCATGAGGATCTGATCTCAATCCCTTTCTATAAGGAAGAGGTGTTGGCTGTCCTGTATGAAGGTCATCCTCTTGCAGAGCGAGAGTCGGTTCATCTGGAAGAACTGAAAAATGAGAACTTTGTGTCGCTTTGCGATGATGTTGTGTTTGATGAGACGTTTCTCGAACGCTATCGTAAGGTTGGGTTTACGCGCAAGCTTTCTGTGTCCTTTCCGGTGGGGCCGGACATGATCCGCATGGTGAAGTCGGGGCTCGGGATCAGGCGGATTCCTGGCGATGCGGAGACAGTACCGGTGTATCCGGGCGTAAAGATCATTCCGCTGGAGCCGCGGATGCAGTACGAGGTACGGATGTGTTACCGCAACGATGTGCCGCTCTCGAAGGCGGCCGGGACTTTTGTCAATTTTGCCAAACACTGGAGGACGCATTTCAAAGAGATCAATCTGTCATTTGATGCAGTCTTTTAACGTTTAATACAGGAGACGACGAGCCGTCGTGTGGAGGAATCTGCACGGCGGTTTTTCTATATCTGCTATCAAATCGTTTTTTGAGCCATTCAATCCATTTTGTGATTTATTGCAGCTTTGGAAAGGGTGATAGAATGACTTATGTGAAATTTGGCCAAAACTCCATAATTATTGACAACTCGGAAAACTGGGAGGAGACAGAGTATGCAGGAAATGAAACCGGCAGATTACAGCGAGGACAGATATTTCGGCGGTCCGGACAGTCCGAAACGGGCGGATGGGCTGCAGTTTGGTTATACTCCCTACTCGCTGAAATCTGAACAGGATGATTCCAACAAAATCACCAGAGAATGCTACGACAGCTACATGATCGAATATCGCTATCTGGATTCCTGGACGGCGGATACGCACAAGGAGCTGTGGGGAGAAACCTTTGATACGCCGATCATGGTCGGAGGTCTCTCGGCGATCGCGCCGCTGCTTCATCCGAATGGTATGACAGAGATCGCCAAAGGGGCGCTGGCGATGAATACGCCGACTCTGTTCGGATATATTTCGAACCGGGAAGTAGACGAGCTTGTGGCGACAGGCGCAAAATGTGTCCGCATCGTCAAGATGCAGAGGGATAACGAGGCGGTGCTCGCTGAGATCCGTCATGATGAGGAATGCGGCTGTTTTGCCGTGGCGATGGATATTGATCATGGTATTGCTCCGGACGGGACGCTGTACCATCCGACGCCGGATTATGGTCAGCTCTGCCCCAAGACGACCGAGGAGATCGCCATGTATGTGCAGGCCACAAAGCTGCCGTTTATCGCCAAAGGTGTCCTGTCCGTGCAGGATGCGGTAAAATGCGCGGATGCGGGTGTGGCCGCGATCCTTCTCTCTCATCATAAGGGCGAGATTGTGGATGCTGTGCCGCCTCTGTATGTGCTGCCGGAGATCCGCCAGGCTGTGGGCGATCGGGTGAAGATCTTCGTAGACTGCGGAATCACGAGCGGTATCGATGCGTACAAGGCTCTGGCCCTTGGCGCGGATCAGGTGTGTGTGGCACGGAATCTCATCAAGCCCTATATGAAGGAAGGCGCTGCCGGGGTTGAGCGGAGACTGCGGGAGCTGACTGCGGAGCTGGCCTGCGTGATGGCGCGCACCTGCACACGTGACACCGCCCATGTTGCACCGACGACGCTTCGGAAAAAGAACTGGTAAATTATTTCAGGAGGAGAAAACATGAATATTGGAATTTGCGGCGCGGGAACCATCGCGTCATGGATCTCAGACATCCTGGGACAGCTGAATCATGAGAACATCGTGAAATATGGCGTGGCGGGAATCTCTGCGGAGTCCTGCAAGCCCTTTGCGGAGAAATATGGCTGGCAGAAGATCTTCGACAGCTATGAGGAGCTGATGTGTGATCCGGCCGTTGATCTCGTATACATCGCAGTGCCGAACCAGCTGCATATGGATCTGTGCCTGATGGCGTTGGAGCATGGAAAAAATGTGGTCGTGGAGAAACCGTTTGCCGTGAACTACAAACAGGCGAACGCCATGATCGAGAAGGCAAAAGAGAAGGGCGTCTTCCTCTCCGAAGCTCTCTGGCCTGCCTTCCTGCCGTCCCGTCATATCGTGGATCACATCATCAAGGACGGTAAGATCGGCACCCTGACGGGCGCGAAGATCGTCAGCAAAGCGAACGTGATGTTTATGGATCGCGTAAAGAAGCTGGAAACCGGCGGCGGGTCGCTCCTGGATATGGGACCGTATATCCTGAGCCGGATGACAAGCCATTTTGGTACAGGGTACGAGTCGGTGGAAGGCCATTTTGAGAAGCTGGAGACCGGCGTCGATTCCAGAGATTACTACACCGTGACGTATCCGGGCGGAATCAAGATTGAATGCATTTCGACGATCGACACGCCGGAGGAGGAGCGGGAGGAATATTGCGAGATCATGGGAACGGAGGGCAGCATTTATATGAATTCTGTCTCCAATCCGGATTATCTGGAAATCCGCAATCCGGACGGAACGGTGCGGGAAGTTCCCGGGCTGCCGCCGCTGATCGTGAACTCGGAGGTGCCTTTTGTGAAAGGGTATGAGCACGAGTGGATGGGCTTTGAGAAAGCGATCCGTGAGGGCAAAACGCAGACCGGCGATGCACCGTGGGAGCATACCCTGACGATCTCGAAGATCATGACGGAGCTGCGTGCGCAGGCGGGCGTTGTATTCCCGTTTGAATAAAGGAGAAAAAGGAAACGGACCTGTATTACAGGGGTGAAGAAAGGAAACAAAATGAGTACAAAAGAAACGAAGAAGATCCCGCTTCCGCAGAAAGTGGCGTATGGGTGCGGAATGAGCGGCGGAAACATCATGAGCGTGCTGATGTCCAATTTTATCACGGCGTATTATACAGACACGGCTCTGATCGCTCCGATGGCGATCGCGACGATGATGGTGGTTGCGCGTGTGTTTGACGGTGTCAGCGATTTCGCGATGGGCAGCATTGTTGACCGGACGAATACGAAGATCGGCAAGGCGCGTCCCTGGGTGTTCGCGGCGGCTCCGCTGATGTTGGCCGGAATCATCCTGATCCTGAATGTTCCCCAGAGCTGGGAGAGCGGGATGAAGCTGGTGTACGCCTATGTGACGTATATCTTCCTGAACGCGATCGTTTATACGATCTACGGAATCTCGCATACGGCGCTGCTGGCGCGGATGAGCCATGATTCACAGGATCGAACGCTGACGTCGACCATCGCGATCATTATGCAGAACCTGGCGCAGATCGCGGCAGCGAGCGGCATCACTGTGCTGTATCTGAATGTCGGCTGGAGATTCACCAGTGTGATCGTCGGCGGCGTCGCGGGTGTGCTGATCCTGATCGAGGCGCTGCTTTGCCTGGAACTCACGGAGACTCAGGACGTTTCTGCGGATGTAAACAAAGAGAAAAAACAGGACGCGTCCCTGCTTGATCAGTTCAAGGCGGTCCTGAAATGCAAATATTTCTGGTGCTGCCTGGTGTTCGGTGTCTGCACGCTTGTCTACAATGCCAATGCGGCTTCCTGCACCATTTATTACTGCACCTGGGTGCTGGGTGACTCCATGTACACGGCGACACTGCTGGGACTCGGTGTGGCTCCGAGTATCATCATGCTGGTCGTGACACCCTGGCTGACACAGAAATTCTCCAAGAGAAGCTTTATGTCGGTCTGCTCAATTGGTCTGATCCTGAGCTTCGTGCTGATTAACGTAGCGCCGACGAGCAAGGGCGTCCTCCTGGCGTGCGCGTTCCTGCGGAGCTTTGCCGGTGGCCCGATGTTTGCCGGAATCTATTCGTTCATTGCTGACTCGGCAAACTATGTAGAGTGGAAGACCGGGATTCATGCCGAAGGCCTGATGGCTTCCTCGCAGTCCATGGGTCAGAAGATCGGTATGGGTATCGGCGGTGCCAGCGTGATGTGGGTGCTTGCCGCGGCCGGATATGATTCGACGCTGGCAGCCCAGTCGGAGGCTGTGATCTCCGCGCTGAAATTCAGCTATATCTGGGTTGATGCGATTGTCTGCGCTGTCCTGCTGCTCTGCATCCTGCTGCTGGACGTGGAGAAATATCTGCCGCAGATGCAGAATTCCTATGGTAAAGGAGAATGATGGAATAACTGGCCAATGCTTTTCTGGGAGAAGAAAAACTAAGTACGCTGATGAAAATGTATTCGGTTCCCTGCATCATCTCGCTGCTGGTTGCGGCGCTCTATAATATCGTCGATCAGATCTTCATCGCGAATGCGTCGTATCTTGGCTCGTATGGAAATGCGGCGAACAACGTGGTTTTTCCTCTGACGATCGTCGCCCTGTCCCTGGCCGTGATGATCGGGGACGGATGCTGCGCCTACGTCAGCATCTGCCTTGGGAAAAATGAAAAAGAGGAGGCTCACAAGAGCATCGGCTGCGCTGTGGTCCTGGTGATCATTGTGGGACTTCTTGTGGCTGCTGTCTATGCCGTGCTGCAGGAAGCGATCCTGACCTTCTTCGGGGGCAAGGTCAACGCGGAAACCTATGCGTGTGCCAAAGAGTATTTTACCTTTATCACCATGGGCATTCCGATCTATATGTTCGGTCAGTGCCTGAATCCGATCATCCGGTCCGATGGAAGCCCGCGCTTTGCCATGGCTTCCACCGTACTGGGCGCGGTCTTCAACATTATATTCGATCCGATCTGTATCTACGGACTTCACTGGGGCATGAAGGGCGCCGCGATCGCGACGGTCGGGGGACAGATCCTGACGGCGATCCTGGCTATCTGGTATCTGTTCCACATGAAAGCGGTCCGGCTGGAGAGAAAAAGCTTTGGGATCTTTCCTGGTCTGATGAAGGTGTTCCTTCCGTTGGGGATCACGAGCTTTCTGTCGCAGATCTCGGTGGTGGCCTCAATGGCGGCTGTAAACAACATGATCGTGAAATATGGTGCGCTGGATCCGATCTATTCTCTGGCAGAATATTCGCAGATCCCGATGGCTGTCCTCGGAATTGTTATGAAATTTTTCCAGATTGTGATCTCCGTGTCCGTGGGACTGGCCGCCGGCTGTATCCCTGTGATCGGCTACAACGTGGGGGCGGAGCGGCTGGACCGTGCGCTGACGCTGTTTAAAATGCTGTTGATCTCGGAACTTATCGTCGGTGCGGTGGCCCTTGTCATCGTGGAACTGCTGCCGCTGCAGCTGATCAGTATCTTCGGAGCGGCCAATGAAAGCTCCTATTATTCGGAGTTTGCCGTGAAAGCGTTCCGGATCTACCTGTGCATGCTGCCGCTGGCGACACTGAACAAGGGAACCTTTATCTGCCTGCAGTCTCTGGGAAAGGCAGCGCAGTCCTCTATCCTGTCACTGATCCGTGAGGTTGTATTTGGCGTGGGCTGGGCGCTGATCCTGCCGGTTTTCTTTGGCCTGAATGGTTTGCTGTATTCGATGCCTGTCTCAGATCTGCTGACCTTCCTCATCGCGATCGTGATGATCCTGCGGATCTTCAGGATGCTGAATACAGACGGCAAAGCGGCCGCATAGAGAAAATACAGAAGATTTACTTTGGGGCGGTACGCCTGCATCATCAAAGATGGGAGAATCAGTATGATCATAAGAATCGGACGCGACGGAAGCGTTGCGAAGGAAACAGACAAAACGATACAGGAAACGCTGGTCGTCATTGACGGACATGCGCATGCGATGGAATATATGCCGATTAATCCGACAGAGACCAGCCACATCGCCGTCGTCATCATGCACTGTGACCAGAATTATATGGGAATTAAGATGGGACCGGCTCTGGCAGCGCGGGGTTATCATGTCCTGGCGTGCGAATCCTTCGAAGGCGGCGAGATCGATCGCAAGCTGGAGATGCTGGATGGCAGCATCCGCTATCTGCGGCAGAACGAGGATATAGAGAAAATCGTCCTGATGGGACACAGCGGCGGCGCGACGCTGATGACGGCTTACCAGAGCATCGCAGAGAACGGACCGGAGATCTATCAGGGAGATGAGATGATCTATAAGTGCACCCTGAAGAAAAAACCGGAACCGGCCGACGGCCTGATGCTGATCGACGCAAACTACGGAAACGGCGTGATGTCGCTGCTGAGTATGGACCCGGCGGTGGTGGAAGAGGGAAACGGCATGAAGCTGGATCCGGCCTATGATATCTTCCGCCCTGAGAATGGCTATGATCCGGCCGGCGCTCACTACAGTGAAGCATTTAAGAAAAAATATCATGCGGCGCAGGCGGCACGCAATGAAAAGCTGATTCGGCTGGCGCTGGAGCGTCTGGAGAAAATCCGGAAGGGCGAAGGAAATTATGTGGATGATGAGCCGTTCTTTATCACGGCGGCGGATCAGCCGAAGCCGAATAACCGGATGCTTCCGGAGGACACCGGGCTTCTCAGCCATACGAAGGGGGAATATGATCTCGTCCATGGAGACGGGACGGTCACGCACGAGCAGATCCGCTGCGTGCGCACCCCGGAGTGTGACCGCAGCTTCTCCGGTACGTACGGGATGGGCGTGAATAAGAACACCGTCAAAGGATTTTTAAGCTCTCAGGCTCTGCACACGAACGGTGAATTCGCGGTGCTGGAGGATGAGATCGTCGGCGTAGACTGGAAATCCGGCTACGCGTCCCCGATCGGCAATATTGACGGGATCACTGTCCCGACTCTGATCATGGGAATGACCGGCGGATATGAATATCTGGCTTCGGAAATGATCTATCAGCGCGCGGCGATGAACGACAAGACGATCGCCTTTATACACTGGCCATCTCAAGTCTTTACACCCAATCCGTAGGCTGGATGGTTCCCGGGAGAATTCGGTGATACGGAAAAGGCCCTCTATGATTTCATGGCCGGATGGATGAAGAGATTTGCCTGAGACCGGTATCATTAGATAATAAGGAGCGAAAAGTATGCAGACTTTACAGGGACGTACCTGTGTCTTCTCGGGAGCCAGCGGCGGAGACGGCGCATCGGCGGTCAGGGCTCTGTGTCAGGGCGGGATGAACGTCGTGATGATGACGCATCAGCCGGAACAGGCCCGGGATCTGATCGCAGAGATCGAGGCGGGCGGATATCCGGGAAAATGTACGGCCGTTCAGGACGGGAGTGCCCAGACGCCGCCGGTGGCGGAGGAAGAAGTATATCGCCGGATCTTTGAGGAGTACGGCGCCATCGATGTCATCATCAGCAATACGGGGGGAGACGGATTCGAGGACAGCCTGGATACCGTGGACACGGACACCTTACTGAGTGAGGTCGGGCATCTGCTCGGGGGGAGCTATACGATGCTCAAGTGTGCGCTGCCTTATCTGCGCCAAAGCAGGCATCCGCGTGTGATCTTCATGACGACTGTCGAGGGCGTTCGGGGCGGAAAGCTGGAAAGCTTCACCAATGCGGTGGCGAAAGGCGCGGTTCTCTCGCTGACGAAAAACTGTGCCGCCAGGCTGGCGCCGGAGAAGATTACCGTGAACTGTATTCAGAAAGGAGCAATCACGCGTCTCATAAACCGCGGAGCCGCGCAGAATCCCGCGTTTAAGGATACGTCAGCCTTCCTGCCCTACATTCCGATGGGAAGACTGGGAACGCCGGAGGATCTGGCGCAGGCAATCTGCTTCCTCGCCAGCGAGGAGACATCATATATTACCGGAACCGTCCTGGATCTGAGTGGGGGACTCAGCCTGGTGTGATCCGGGAACAGATAAAACAAGGGGTTTGGGGGAGAGATATCGGTCGGATATCTCTCTTCTTTGCGTTTGTTCGCTTGTTTCTGAAAATTTCCGAAAAACTTTCCTTTTGCTTTAGCATAACTTGTGATATGATGTAGAGGAAGTTCCCCGGGAGAACCGGGAAAACCAGCGGGAGGTACAGCATGGGAAGAGGAGGCAGCAGCGGAGGCGGTGGCGGCGGAATGAGCCGCGGCGGAGGCCGCGGATTCTCCAGCGGCCGTTCTTCGGGCAGTTCACGCGGAGGAGGCTCTTCTCCCGGACGGGGCGGCGGCTCGTCC
>JAJQDL010000203.1 GCA_021202235.1 Lachnospiraceae bacterium | reverse complement strand
TTAGGATTTCATGTTCTCGGTTTTTCGTGGTATCACATCATTGACAAATGAACACCAGTCGATTTCCGTCTGCATAGGGACAGTGGGGCAAATCTCATCGTCCACTCCTGGGATGTAGATACTGATCTCGGTACCATCAGCGAAACGCAGCTCAACGCTGGCGGTGTCGATGTTAAACTCGCAGGATGTATTCATATCAAATGCTCCCCTCTATCATTTTGAAGTGCCACAGCGCCTCTACAATCGCCTTCGCCTTCTCTGGCGGGCATTGTGGCTGTCTTGCGTCCTCAGATTTTGACAGATTATAATTTTCACGCTCGATGATGCCGAATTTTTGCTTCACCTGTGCGATGTACAGCGAAGACACGGAAAGTCCAGTCTGCTCTTTCACATAGGCTTTGATTTCCTGATAGGTTGCCTTGCTTTCCGCCGCCGTAATATCCAGCTCGTCCAGGTCAAGTCCCACCCGGATCACATCGTCCGGCTTTTGTTGGGACAGTTGAACTACCGTCTCGACGTTCGCCGTCGCCGGGAACATATCCACGCACTGCACGGCCTCCACCCGATACCCGGCCTCCAGAAAATACACCAGATCCCGGGCCAGTGAAGTCGGCTTACAACTGATATAGACGATCCGCTCCGCCTGATAATCCAGGATCTTCCGCAGCGCCTTGGGATGAACGCCGTCCCGCGGCGGATCCAGGACCAACAGATCCGGCGCTTCGGGCAGGGAATCCAGGACCTTCAGCACATCTCCGGCGATAAAATCGCAGTTGGTAAGACCGTTGAGCTTCGCATTTTCCCGGGCAGCCTCCACAGCTTCCTCGACGATCTCGACTCCTGTAACATGTTCCGCGACCGGCGCCAGGATCTGTGCGATGGTGCCGGTGCCGCTGTAGAGGTCATAGATCCGCTTCCCCCGTGTATCTCCGATGTACTGACGCGCAACCTCATAAAGCACCTCCGCGCCCAGGGAATTAGTCTGGAAGAAGGAAAACGGCGTGATACGGAAGGTAAGTCCCAGCAGCTCCTCGACCAGATAATCCCGGCCATACAGCAGAGAAGTCTCGTCGCTCTGCACCACGTCAGCGATTGCGCTGTTCACGGTATGAAGGATGCCCACCAGTCTCCCCTTCAAAGGAAGATTCAAAAGCATCTCTGTAAAATCTTCCTCCGGCACGTACCCGGGCGCTGTCACCAGATCTACAAGGATCTCGCCGGTTCGGGCGGCCTTGCGGACCAGCAAATGCCGCAGGAATCCGGTCCGGGCCATCTTCTTATAGAAGGGAACCTGTCGCTCCTGCATATAAACAAGAACCGCCCGGAGGATCTGCCGAAAATCTCCATCCACGATCCGACAGTCCTCCACGGTCACCACATCGTAAAAGCTCCCCCGCCGGTGCATTCCCAGCGTCATCGGACCGTCCTTCTCAGCGTCTCCGAAAGAGAATTCCATCTTGTTGCGGTATTCTTCCGGCCGGGGACTGGCGAGAATCGGAGACATCGGAAGAATTTCTCCCAGCACAGGCCGCAGCAGGTCACGCACCTGTCCCTCCTTGATCTTCAGCTGCTCCTCATAGGGGATCGTCTGATAGAGACAGCCGCCACACAGGCCGCTATGCCGACAAGGTTGCTCCACCGTTTCCAGCGGTGAAGGCTCCAGCACCTCCTGCAGGCGCGCCTCGCCGCGGCCGGAGCGATTCTTCGTAACACAGACCTGTACCCGCTGTCCCGGCAGGGCATTTTTCACGGTCAGCACCGTATCCTCCACACGTACGATCCCCTTGTTGGGAAATTGTATCCTCTCCACCGTTCCCTCACAGACGGTTCCCTTCTTCATAATACGTTTCTCTCCCTTATAGTGATTTCCCGGATTACTCAACGAATCGTCAGAGAGCGGCGTTCTCACTGCCCGCTCACCTGCACCTCACAGAAAAAGAGCCGCCCCACGGACGACTCTTTTCGGTTTTCTTATTCTTTCTCAGTTTCCTCGGCGGCTTCTTCGGCATCTTCTTCGTCCTTGTCTTCTTCGAAGAAGTCTTCCATATCTTCGTCATCAAAATACAGATCATCATCGAAATCATCATAATCTTCGGCGAAGAAGAAGCGGTACACCGCGTAAGCGATCGCCGCCACGGCGGCTACTGCACCGATAATTGCCAGAATCAGCAGGATCGTGCGCTTTGTCTTCTGATCTTCCTCTTCCTTGTTGAGGAGGCTGCTCAGCCTGCTGGCCGCGAGGATTTCTTCCATCTTACCCATATTCATGTGTTCTCTTCCTTTCTCCATAGGATGGATTTCCCGTTTCTTCAAGTATTGTATCATGAAATCCGCCATTTTACTATGCTTTTTTCTTAAACTTCTTATGAAACTTCTCTTGTCTCACTACATATCGATCCATGTCATACCGCGCTGTGCACGGCATAAATGTGGCGTACCGCCGCGTCTCAGACTTTCTCCAGATGCGCAAAAGAGGCAAAAAGCTTCTTCTGTCCCACCCGGTCGAAATCTACGGTCACCTCATAATCCCGCTTACCGTCCAGGATATTTGTCACCGTTCCCTCACCGAATTTCGTATGACGCACGCGGTCTCCCACGCCATAGGAGAGGCTTTGCGCCTTTTCCACCTGGAACTGTTTTCCCAGTTTGTAGGAAGCGGAGGCCGGAGAATTCAGGACATTGGCTCTGGGTCGGTAGGAGCCGCCTCCGGCAGAGGAAGAACCTCCGCCCGCAGCCTCTGCCCGTCTCTGGACGGAAGCGGCAGGTTCCCTCACCTGAAGCAGATTCCTGGGAATCTCCTCGACAAACCGGGATACCCGACTATAGCGGGTCTCTCCATTGACCATCCGCTGTCTGGCCGCCGTCAGGATCAGCTCTTCCCGGGCCCGGGTCATTCCCACATAGCAGAGACGGCGCTCTTCCTCCAGATCCATGGGGTCCTCCGAATTGATAGACATATTTCCGGGGAAAAGTCCGTCCTCCATCCCGCTGAGATAGACCTTGGGGAATTCCAGTCCCTTGGCGCTGTGCAGCGTCATCAGGATCACCCGGTCATCCTCGGTATCCACACTGTCCACCTCCGCAACCAGAGCAATCTCCTCCAGGAAACGTCCCAGGGCTTCGGTATCCTCCGGTTCATCACCCAGAGCTGCTGCCTTGTTGACAAGCTCCTGAATGTTCTCAAGGCGGGTCTGCGCTTCCAGCGTCCCCTCCGCCTCCAGTTCCTTTCGATAACCGGTGTCCTCCAGGACATTTTCCAGAAGCTCCTTCACCGTCATAAAAGAAGCTTTGGAGCGAAGCACCTGAATCTGGCTGACGAATCCGGTCACTTTTGCCGCCGCGGAGCGGCTCAGCCCCGGCACAGCCTCGCAGTCCGCCAGCGCGTCATAGAAGCTCATTCCCAGCTGCGCGGCATGCTCCGCCACCTTCGTGATCGTGACGGCTCCGATCCCGCGGCGCGGCACGTTGATAATTCGCTGCACAGCCAGATCATCCCGTCCGTTGTCCACCGTCTTCAGATAGCAGATCAGGTCCTTGATCTCTTTTCTCTGGTAGAAATTCACTCCGCCTACCAGACGATAGGGCACGTTGTAAGCCACACATTTTTCTTCCAGCAAGCGGGACTGCGCGTTGGTCCGATAGAGCACGGCACACTGACCGAACGGATAACGTGCCCGGTTCTGCAGGATATCCCGCACAATGGCATCCGCTTCGCCGTAGGCCGTATCATACTGACGCAAAGCCACCCTGGCTCCTTCCCCGTTCTCGGTCCAGAGTGTCTTATCCTTCCGCCCCTGGTTGTGACGGATGACCTGGTTAGCCGCTTCGAGGATATTTCCGGTCGAGCGATAGTTCTGCTCCAGCTTGATGACCTTCGCCTGTGGAAAGGTCTTCTCAAAATCAAGGATATTGCGGATATTTGCCCCGCGGAATTTATAAATGGACTGATCGTCATCCCCGACCACACAGAGATTCTGCCGTTCCCCGGCCAGCAACGCGATGAGCTGAAACTGCGCCGTGTTGGTATCCTGATACTCGTCTACAAGGATATACTGAAAACGTTCCTGATATTCCTTCAGCACCGGCGGATTTCTCCGGAAAAGCTCCACCGTATTGACCAGCAGATCATCAAAATCCATCGCGTTATTGGACATCAGTTGCGCCTGATATTCAAAATAAATGTCCGACACGCGCTTCATCCGAAAATCGCTCTGATTCTCCTTCGCGAACTGAGAAGGAAGGATCAGCTCGTTCTTCGCCGCGGAGATCTGTCCCAGTACGACCCGATCCCGATACACCTTGGGATCCAGATCCATCTTTTTCAACACCTGACGCATCAGCGTACGCTGATCATCCGTATCGTAAATGGAAAAGCTCTTCGTATACCCCAGATAATCTGCGTATCGCCGCAGGATGCGCACACAGGCCGCGTGAAAAGTAGAGACCCAGACGGCATCGGCGCCGTACTGCACCAGATCATCCACGCGCTCCTGCATCTCGCCGGCCGCCTTGTTCGTAAACGTAATGGCCAGGATATTCCAGGGTTTGACACCCTTTTCCTCGATCAGATAAGCGATGCGGTGCGTCAGCGCACGCGTCTTCCCCGAACCGGCCCCCGCCAGAATCAGAACCGGTCCCTCGGTTGTCATCACGGCCTCCCTCTGGGCCGGATTCAAAGTGTCATATATGCTCGTCATACCGTGCTTCCTGTTCCTGCTCCCCCGCAGAGAGCATGCTCTTTCTGTTTAAACACACCACTGATTTTATCATATTTCATTTTTTCTGTCCACGATGGTCTCGCGCTTGAAATCTGGTTTAAAATACTATATAATATAGTGCGGACATGATCTTCACTGGAGGTATCCCATGGAATATTCCGAAGAGTTTGAACAGCTGTTGAAAAAATACAGTCATATTCCCTATATCCGCCCGGCGATGCTGCCGGAAATTAATCTATACATGGATCAGGTTACAACCTTCATGGAAGAGCACCTGAAGAATATGCGGCGCAATCCGGAAGATAAGATCCTGACCAAGACCATGATCAACAATTACACCAAAAACAAGCTTCTGCCGCCCCCTGTGAAGAAGAAATACACCCAGGAGCATCTGCTGCTCCTGATCTATATCTATTATCTGAAAAACATTCTCTCCATCAGCGATATCAGTACGCTCCTCGAACCCATGACTGAGCGCTACTGGGACGCGGAAGACAGTGACCGCACCATGCGCAGCATTTATCAGCGTCTGCTCTCTCTGGAAAGGGAAATGTTCCGCGATTATCAGAAGGATATCCGCAAGAAGATGGATCTGGCCTCCGACTTTTTCGGAAATGAGGAGATGTCAGAGGATGAACGGGACTATCTGCAGAATCTGGCCCTGGTCTGCGAGCTCGCTTTCGATGTCTATCTAAAAAAACAGATGATGGAAACCATCATTGACGACATGAAGCAAAAAAAAGAAGAGACCTGAACCGAAGCGTAACAGAGAGAGGCTGCCCCGGCAGTTCCTCTCTCTGTTTTATGCTCTCCGTTTACTCCGTCTTCTCTGCCTCCAGACGAGAGAAGATCAACCCATATCCGTCGCTTCCATAATTCAGAGAGCGGTTCACACGGCTGATCGTGGCTGTAGACGCTCCTGTCTTCTCAGCGATCTCCACATAAGTCTTCCCGGCATTCAGCATACCGGCCACCTCATATCTCTGTGCCAGAGACAGAAGCTCGTTCACTGTGCACACATCTTCAAAGAAAGCGTAGCATTCCTCAATATTCTGCAGCTTTAATACAGCCTGAAACAGGTTGTCCGTAGCCTCCGTCCGGATCTTCTTATTCATGATAATCTCCCTTTTACACACCGCGATCTTACATCTAACCGCATCCGCTGTATTTTAGCACTGTAAATTGCTGATGTCAACAGAGCCGCCTTCTCATCCGTTAAAGCCGCCTTCTCATCCGTTAAACGTCCGGGGATCCAGGCCGGAACGCGCCCCGCGCTCCAGCGCATCGATGGCGGAAACCTCCTCCGGCTGCAGCGAAAATTCAAAGACATCCACATTCTCCCGGATGCGCTGCAGGTTGCCGGACTTGGGAATCGGCAGCTGCTGCTTCTCAACATGCCACCGCAGGACCACCTGCGCCGGTGTTTTTCCGTATTTTTCTGCAAGCCCCTGCACCGTATCGTTCGTCAGGTCCGCGCTGCGGTTGATCGGGCTGTAGGAAATAGTCCGGATGCCCTTCTCCCGGCACCATTCGCCCAGTTCCCGCTGCTGATAGCTCGGGTGCCTCTCAATCTCATTGATCGCCGGGTAGTCGCCGAACTCCTCCTTCACCTTCTCCAGCTGATCAATCTGGAAATTGGACACACCCACGGTACGGATCAGCCCCCGTTCCCGCAGGGACAACAGCTTCTCGTAGGCCTTCAGGCGCCGCGCCTCATCCGTGCCGGGCCAGTGAATCAGATAATAGTCCAGATATTCCACCTGCAGCGCTTTCATCGAGCGGGTCAGAGCTCCCTCCGGGTCATCATACGAGGTCGGCCAGACCTTGGAAAGCACACGCAGCTCCTCCCGGGGGGCGCTGCAGTGAGCGATCGCCTTCCCCACGTCCTCTTCATTTCCATACTTTTCAGCTGAATCGATATAACGGTATCCCGCCTCGACGGCCGCCATCACCGCCTGCCGTATCTCCTCCCCGAAAGCATTGTAGCAGCCAAAACCCATACAGGGAATCTGATTCCCGTCCCGCAAAGTAAACATTTCCATGAATAAACCTCCTCGCATTCTCTTTGTCTCAGCTCCGGTATTCCTGCAGAGCCTGCCTCATCTCCCGCACCAGCTCCCGTATTTCCCGGTGCTCCGCATCAATCACGATGTCCGCGTATTTCTCATACAAAGGGATCCGCTCCGCGTACAGGTCCTCCAGCGTCTGTCCCTCCCGCATGGAGACGCCGCGTTCAGTCAGGTCACCCAGACGCTCGGCGATGCTCTCCAGGGATAGCCTGATGTAAATCACATCCCCGATCGCCCGTAAGTGCTCCATCGCCCGGGCTCCGTACACGACGCTGCCTCCGGTGGCAATGACTGCGTTCTCCGTCTGGATGGAAGCATTGACGTCCTCTTCAATGCGGTTGAACGCATCCAGTCCCTCTTCCTCAATGATCTCACAGAGCAGCCGTCCCTCCCTGGACTGGATCAGCAAATCTGCGTCCAGGAAATGACTGCCGAGAGCCTTGGCCAGAACCACGCCCACCGTACTCTTCCCACAGCCGGGCATTCCGATCAGAACAACGTTTCTCTTCATGAGATTTCCCCCATCTTCCTTTTTTCTCAGGACAAGGCCGCATAGGCGCTCTCCGCCGCCATCAGCACATCATAATTGTCTGCATAAGCCCGTTCCGCAGAAGACAGGTCATTGTAAATCTCTCTGGCCCGTTCGATCAGATCCTTACTCTTTTTCGTCACCGTGCCGATGTTGTTGATGGCGTCGATACAGGACTGGGCGATCTCCTCTGCCTCCTGGCTGGTCGTGGAGTCCGACTCCGTCCCTTCCAGGTTGTAGCAGATCACTGCCGTTCCCTTCTCCACCAGGCTATACAGCTCCTTCGCCACCAGATAGGGAAGATTGATACAACCGTGAGAGCCGCTGGATTTATAGAGGTTCGCCCCGAAAGAGCTCCTCCAGGTCGCATCGTGCAGTCCGATATTTCCATTAAAAGGCATCCAGTAGGATACCGGCGTCTCGTAATTCTCACCGGTCAACGTCGCATTGGTTTCCTTATATGTAATCCCATAGACACCCTCCGGCGTATCCCAGCCGGACGAAGAATTCCCCGAGACAAAATCCGACTCCAGCACGATCTCGCCGTCCTGATAGAAATACAGATGCTGCGCCGTCAGATTGACCTCCACATATGTATCCCCGTAATCCTGTGCGCCATAGCTGGCCGCTGTCTGGTAATAAACCGGCGTGCGTTCTCCGCTCTCCCCGGCTTCGATCATCGCCGTCAGCTCCTCCGCTTCCTGCACGTAATTCATCCACCAGCCATAGTCGCCGCCATCCAGTGTCACTTCATCCCCATACGTGGTCGTAAAAGTACGGGACCGGAAAATCGTATCATATTTCTTCCGCAACGTCGCCACATAGTCCGAGACATAGTCCGCATTCAGCGTCACATTGTTCTCTTCGTCGACAGAGAGCCAGCCGCTGATCGTGCTGCCGTCCAGAACCTCCTCCGTCTCATCAAATGTATAAGTGATCACAACATCCGTGTATTTCTCCAGATTCTCCTTCAACTCTGTCAGAGATTCATCATCCGAAGTGACCGCCGGTGTCCGGTAACAGTCATAGTCCTCCAGGTTGATGGTCTCCTCCAGATTCAGCACCGCTTCCGCCAGCAGCTCAACGACCTTCGACTGATTCGTCTGGTTGCCTGCAACGGCCTCCACGATCTCGTAGCCGATTCCCTCCTGATACTCCGACAGATATGCGTCCTCCGGCTTTGTCGCGAAGTCCTCCTGGAAGCACTGGAGAGAATCCATTTTCTCCTCCCAGGCATCCTCATTATACTCCACCATCGTGGAGAACTCCAGTTCAGTCTTCGTGCCCAGATGCATCAGCCAGCCGCCATCGGCCTGTTCTCCCAGAGCTTCCTCCAGAGAATCATCAAAGGTCAGCGTCAGCCCGATCTCTGTCCCGGTGATTGTCTCCTCGGTCGTTCCTCCGTCTCCCGTTCGCTCCGTGATCACTAATGTGTAATCACCGATCTCGCCGGCGAGGGACTCCTTCACTTCCTCCACTGTCATCCCGGCTACACTGTTCCCGTTGACAGTCGTTCCCCAGACATAATGTGTCCGGAAATACCTCTCTCCCAGAATATACAAAAAAAGGGCAAGCACCAATACCATGGCGATCGCCACGCAGACTATCATGCGCCTTCGGCTTCGCTGTGCCGCACTTGCTTTGGAATTTCTTCTGTGCTGTCCCTGTCCGGGATTCGCATCCGTCTTTTCTGAACGGTGGTTCTCCGTCCTCCTGTCTTCCTTTTTGTTCATTGAAATCTCCCTGATGAAGGGGCAACATCTCTTCCCCTTCTGAAGCAGCCGTATTCCTTTGCCTGACGGCTCCTATTCTAACACAAATATTCCCCCTGAATAAAGTCGATGAACCGCCAAAAATATGAACTTTCTTTTACAATTTCGCGACAGCTTCTTCGAAACAATGCGGCAAAAATCTCCGCCGCGCTCTCTTTTTCCTGAACCTCCGCGTGATTTTACTCCGTTTCAAAGTAAAACTGGGTGTACAGCGTCTCAAATGCATCGCCCCAGCCGCTCTCTGCTCCGGCATAATGACGTTCCATCGCCGTCAAGGCCGGATACTGAAGCCGGCTTTCCTGATGCGTGTAATAAAACCAGGAATCCCAGCAGGTCTCTTCCTCATAGCTGTACGTCGTGTAACTAACATACCCCCGTGCCTGCTCGCAGTCCTGCGGAAAAGAAAACGCTGCCCCAAGCCATATCCCCCAGGCGCTTTCAGCGGCCGTCTTCAAGCCCAGATCATGATACGCGGAGCGATACGTCTCCCCCTCCCGCTCACAGAGCACCTGACCCGTGAATTCCTCATTCCAGCCCCAGAAATATCTGTTATTCCAACTGCCATACACCTGCAAAGACTCCGTTCCGATAAACCCCGGATTCTCCTCCCAGGCAAAATGAAGGAAGATCTTCCAGGAATCTGTCTCGTCTGCCAGCTGCACAGACACGGCCGTGAGGGTCATATTATATCCTGCTTCATCCGCTTCACCGTCAGTCAGAGCATCCTCCACACTGTCTTCCATCCCCTGCTCCTCTTCCGTCTCGTCATCCTCGCCGGAGAAATACCGGTAGCTCTCCTCGCCGATCACTACCTGCGTCGCCCCCTGACAGGCCAGCAGATCTTCCTCCGTCAGATCATTCAGCACCGCCTCCGGGAATCCCAGCACCGCCAGTTCTTCCCGGATCTCCTCCGTCTGCGCTGTGTTCTCTTCCGCCAGCGTCCATTCCATCGGATACCTGGAGAAGAAAAGACAGGCAATTACCATCCCCAGGATCACGATCATCGTCAGCGTGCCCGCCAGCGTCCGATCCGCCACACGCACAGGCGCCGGTTCCACCACATATCCCGCCTTCTCCATCTCATGAGATGTCCGGCTGAGGCTGTGAATGATCAACAGGAAAAGAGCGATCATCGCGATGCCGATCCACAACGACTCCGCTTCCCACACCGCCAGCAGCCAAAGGCCGGCATACCAGAGACAAAGAACCCCTACAGCATGGCCGCTGTCTGTTCGCGCCCGCTGCTGAATCCTCTGAAAGCCGCCCCACAGGCAAATGAGCAGGGCAAACAGCAGGGCCGCCTGAAGCAGACCCAGATCATAGAGCAGTTCCTCGTCCTCCAGAATCTCCCGGTACACCGTCATATTGATCACCAATGCCGACAGGCAGAAAACCGTCTTTGCCACAGTGATTACCAGCCCGGCCCGGAACCAGCCGCTCTCCCGGCGCAGCGCCCGGAATCCCAGCAGGCATAGGATCATGCCGATCGCTGGCAGGAAATCATTCAGCCCCAGGAAATTCAGAGTAATAACATTGAGACCGATCCCGACAAGAATCCGGTTTACAGCCTTCCGCCAGGGCGTCACCTCACGGGCAATATCATCCGGCGGCAGCTCCGGCAGATCTGCGGCAAGCCGACGTTCAAATTCCCTCTCATCCATGGTTTCCCAGTTCTTTTCAGTCATGCGTCTCACCTCCCAGCAAACGGCGCAGCTTTCCGCGAATGCGATACAGCCGTCCCTCCACCGCCCGCGTCGTCAGACCCAGTTCCGCAGCGATCTGTTCCGTTGATTGCATGTAATAATATTTCCGATAGAACAGAATCCGCTCCCCGGCCCTCAACCGTCCAAGCGCTCTTTTCAACTCCTCCTGCCGTTCCCGCTGCAGCATTTCCTCCTCCGGCGTCAAACCCGGCGCGGGGTGATCCGGCGGAATCTCTCCGGTCTGTGCCGCGTACCAGGCTCCCCGCAGCCGGTTTCTCGCCGCGTTCCGCGCGATCGCCGTCAGCCAGGCCGTCCAGCTCCCCCGTGCGGAATCATACTGCCCGATCCGCTCCCATACCCGCAGGGCGGCTTCTGACAGACATTCCTCCCGATCGTGTTCATCAGGAAGAATCGGTGCGATCACATACCGCATCAGAGGCCCGTAACAGCGCAAAAGCTCCTCCTCCCCACGTTCGTCCCTCTCCCGAATCAGGGAAATGATCTTCTCCTCCTCCACAGCCTCGCCCCCTTTCTGTGTGTCCTTCTACTCTATATTACACTCTTCGTCAGGGAATCCCACGGTTATTTTCTCAGTTCGACACAAAAAAGCGGAAAACATACGCCTGATATGATTCCCGCCAGATGCTTTGCAGTCTCAGTCTCCATTTTAAGATACAAAATTCAAACCACTCTCATACAGTAAACTTTCATGCCTGCTTTGCGGGCACCACTAAAAATGAAAGTCCTCTGCCGCCATCCGGTACTTTCACAGTAATTTCTCCATATCCCCCGGCAGCGGAGCCTCCACGGTAAGAAGCTCCCCGGTAAATGGCTGCCGCAGCGTCAGACACCGCGCATGAAGTGCCGCCCGTCCGATGAGCTCCCGGGAGCCGCCGTACAGCTCATCACCCAGCAGCGGATGACCGAGATACGCCATATGAGCGCGAATCTGGTGCATGCGACCCGTATCCAGGCGCACCGCCAGCGCCGTATATCCCGCATACTCCTGAAGAATCCGGCCATGCGTCACGGCCGTCTTCCCCTCCGGCGTACAGCTGGCGCGGCAGGGATTCTCCGGATCGCGGCCCAGAGGAACCGAGATCGTCCACTCCGGATCGGAAGCTCTTCCTTCCGGAATACCCGAGCTTAGGGAGCGAATCTCATCTTCCTCAAACTGTCCTTCCGCCAGCGCCAGATATTCCTTGCGCAGGATCTTCCTCTCCCGCTGTCGCACCAGCCGCCCGGCCGCCGCCTGATTCTTCGCGAACAGCAGCACGCCGGAGGTCTCCCGATCCAGCCGTCCCACCGGACGGATACGCAAAGATTCTCCTTTATTATGGAAATAATACATCAGCCGGTTGGCCACCGTATCTCCATAGCAGCCGCCTCCCGGATGTGTCGCCACCCCCGCCGGTTTATTCACGATACAGATATCCCCATCCTCATACAGGATCTCCACCGGCTTCTCCGACAGCACCAGATGATCTGAAGGCTTCTGCCCCGCCTCCAGACGCACCTCCACCACATCGCCCGGTGAAAGGACACTGGTCACCCGCCGCTGCTGCCCGTTCACGCGGATCCCCGCCTCCCGAAACTTGGCCTGGCGGATCTGACGCTTTGTCAGGCCAAGAACGAGGCGCAGGAAATCGTAAAGCTCCATAGACTGCGCAGCCGTTGCCGATATTCGCTTTTCCATAGCTGCCCTTCCTCCAAACACACGGTGATGCCGACGACTAAGATCATCAAGCCTCACGGAATCAGAATTCACTTAATCCAAATATGTCTCCTGCAATGCCTGCTTGATATCTTCCGGCCTGGTTCCACGAATTTTTAAATTCTTCAATTCGCTTTCAGTAACATCAAACTGCTCTATAAACATCCCCATGTCCCTTCGCACCTCATCCGGAAGCACACATTTCCGCAAAACCATATCAGATACGATACGAATGATATCATTCCGATGCTTCTTTATGTCGGAAGAATCTACGTTCTGTTTACCTTTAAGATCCAGCCATGCTTTTGCCTTAAAAGGTATAATCCATTCAGGCTTTAATACGGAAATACTCATCATGATTTCTCTTCCTTCAAGCAATGCCTGATAGTAAACATCATTTAGCAGAATAGCAGAAAGGCTTGATACCGAATCATCAATGTGAATCGGAGTCAGCCCATTCTCCTCTTGCAACAGATAATTTGTTCTAGAAAACAATTCTATCATTTTGGGGAAGCGTTCATCCTCCGGTTTATCAAATCTATAGAATTGCGGTTTGCCATTACTCTTTGCTCTGATTCTATATTTTCCATCTTTGATAAACTTCCAAAAGCGTTCTCCAAATTCTTTTGTTTGTGCCTCTACAACAAGAACAATGTCGAGGTCTTTTGTGGTTCGTCCAAAACTGATATCCTGCTCCGCAAAGGATACGCTGCACGCCGCACCACCAATAAGCACATACTGATCCGTATATTCTTTAAAATACTCTTGAAAAATTTCTATTCCTTTTACCATACCAATTCTTCCAGCATTTCATTCATACAGCTCTCTACACGGGGATCTTCAAGCTCTTCATCTGACAAGATCAGGGTCAACGAAAGCGGATCTACCGCCTTTCCCTTTTTAAATGGCAACAGATATCCCACTTCCTGTACAATACAGACCGGTTCTTCGTTTACCGGGACTTCGCGAATGGACTTTAAGCCTAACGCAGCCACCTGATCTTTGCCTACTGCGTATGTGACATAGTTGTCTTCTCCCAACATGGAATATTCTTCAAGAGCTGATATGCCGCTTAAAACCATGTCTGCATCCGGTTTTCTCTCCGGTCTAAACTCACGAATTACCGGATTTCTCAAAAACGGGCGCATCTCCTCCCACATTGATTTCTTATCATTCAGTGCAAAGAATCGTCTTGACCTTCCGCTCACTTTCAAAAACGGCATCCCCAAAGCCTCTATTTCATCAAAACATCTGGTTATCGACATCCTGGATACTTCTAATTTTTCAGCAGCCTGTACCGCAGATACATTCTGCCAGTTTTCATATAATGCCTTGAGCAACAACTTCTGAGTCAAAAATGAAATAACCGAACATCTCTTTGGTGTCCTCTGTTCATTTTTTTGCAAAAGCACTCCCAGAAATGGCAGATAAATCTGATGATCTTCCCATATAAAAGGAATTCCTTCTTCCACCATTTTGGGAACAGAATACCAATTTGCTTTCTTCAAATAGAACACACATCTGTAGCCGGTATATCTCTCCAGCTGAATTCGCATTTTACGAAGTTCCGTAAGATTCATCGTGTCAATGGGTGTTGCCAGAAGGATTTCCTGTTTTTGGATTCCCAGGATTGTTAATTCGAATGCATTTCTGCATCCCAGCGGTAATTTTCCCACAGAGTCATAAGGACGTTCTGTGATACTCTGGTGCATGATTCTTTCCAGGTACTCGTGCAAAGCTCCACCTCCTCCATTATTTGAATTGTAACTCTTTTTATGTTACAAGTCAAATATTTTCTTTTAAATCTTATTGAAAATCAGGCAGAGATTATATTGCATGGTCCATTGCTTCTTCTTGTTTTCTTCCATCATCTTCGAAGCGGAAATCAGCATTCCGCCTTCCTTCAGCAGGCTGTTTCATTTGTTCGTAAGCCTTTCTTTGTAATAGTCTAAGGAAAAAGGATGCCATAGACCTCTCAGTCTATGACATCCTTTTTATCATTTTCGCTGTCACTCCGTATCTTCAGTCACGAAAGAGCCTCTTCATACTGATATTCTGCGAAATCTTTTTCCCAGAAATGAAAATCCTTCTCCCAGTATCCCGGAACAGCTTTCCATTCTGTATCCATTGTCATCACGGTTCCGTCAGGGACATAGGCTGGCCACTGAGGGATCTCTTCATTATTCGGATCACCTCCATTAATAAAGGCAGCCCATGTATCCATCATCTGCTTCTCCATGTTTGAAGGAGCTCCTTCAGGGATCAACGTTCCAAAGATATAGTTGCTGGGTGCTCCGTGAAGAGCCCGGCAATGATCCTGAGGTTCCCGCAGGCGGAATACATACTCATAATCAGCAACATATCGGGAGCAAAATCTCCCAATCCATTCACCTCCCAAGGAAAGTCCCAGCTCGTTATGAATCGTCATGCAGGCTTCTTTCTCCGGCATTTCCGGGTGCATAGCAACAAACTTTTCCAATCGCTCCCGGGTGAGCTTCTTGTCCTGATTTCTCTGAATCACAAAGTCCTTCATTTCCTCCAGATTCTTTGTTCGGAACATCTGGTCATACTCACCCTCACTGCCGCCGATCATCACTCGTTTTCCATTGAATGTACCATCTGCGAAATGCCGGAACGGTTCCTTTTCCACTATGATCTCATCTGCCACCGGCGAAAACATTTTACTTGCCTTGCTTCCGCCGAAATGAAACCCGAAAAGCTTCTGCTGGCAGTCCAGAATCTGTTCCGATGTGAGAGCCAGCGCCTCTTCCAGAGTATGTACCCTTGCCAATTCAAAGAATTTTACTCCAATCTCTTCGCTGGTATCATAGGCCACCGTTCCCAGATCCGTCATATAAGAACTCTGACAGATTGTCTGTGAAAAAAGTCCTTCCGCCGCCGGCATAGCCATCAAATGGCTGATCGCATTAGACCCTGCAGAATGACCGTACAGAGTTACCCGCTCCGGATCTCCTCCGAAAAATACGATATTTTCCTGTGTCCAACGTAATGCTTCCAGCAAATCCAACAAGGCCAGATTATTACTGTACCGATACTCCTTGCTTCCGGTGAGGCTGGAAAGATTCAGACTTCCCAACACACCAACCCGATAATTCGGTGCCACGACCAGAATCTCCGGATGAGCCTGAACAAATCGAGTGGGAAGATAACCTTTCTTATAGTTATACCCCAGAATGTAAGAGCCGCCGTATACCCAGAAGAGCACGGCTTTCTTGGGCGTATGTACATCTGCGGTCCAGATATTCAGATTCAGGCAATCCTCCGCCTGCGGGAAATCTATCAATTCCCCGCTCCGTTTCGCCCAGAAAGGATCCGGCGGATTCTGAATCGGCGCCGGGCCGTATTCAACGGCCCGGTATTCTTGTTTTGGGAGTTACAGCTTTTTAGGGGGCGGGCCGCGGGCGCAGGCGGCACAGGGAGTTGTAGATGAGTCAAGCACCCCCGGCCCCCGCACGCCCTGAATTGTTCCATTTGGTGTCAAAGCTTCATTGCATTCCATTCGTTTTCCTCTTATCTAAGACTGACTCCGACAGTTACAGCCGCTAAAACAGAATCTGCAGCATCGTCAGATCGGCAGCATTCCCGAGACGACCATGAATACAATCATCAAAAGACTGAACCCGTACATGGGCAGCAGTGAATATTTCAGATGATCCTTCATCGGGACATCTCCGGCCAGGCTCAGCGCCAGGTAAGGAGCTGCATTGAAAAGGTTCAGATTGGCGCTGATTACGCCCGTAGCAAAGACGCATCCAAGGATCTGTACAGCGCTGAAACCAAGATTCAGTTCAAGAACCAACGGGATGATTGTAGGAAGAATCACGGAGTTCTTCGAACCGCCGATGGTGATGGAAAGCGGCAGGCTCAGGATGCACAGGATAAACGGCAGATGCCGCAGAATATCAGAACTCACGCTTCCGGCAATAAAGGTGGCCAGTTCTGCCAGCGCACCGGTTCCGCTGTTCACACCAACCAGGCAGGCGATACCAAGCATCGTGAAAGCCATGTTCAGAGCCTGCGGCGAATGACGTTTGATATACTCGTCGCGGTCTTTTTTATTTTTGAAATTCACAAAGAGCAGAAGGCAGAAACAGAAGCCAAAGCCAAGATTCGTTTTCACCACACCAGCTAACAGCCCTGCCAGAAGTGCGATCGTCACAACTGCATCAAAGATCGCTACATTACGACCAAACGGCAGATTTAACGGTTGATCCATTTCCTTCTTCATCTGCGCAAACTCTTCATCCGTCATGCCAGCGCCATTCCTCTTCTCAATGATCGACAGCGGAATGCAGAGAACCAGGCAGGCAATAATACAGAAAATAATCAGAGGACGAATAAACAGGAACACATCGTATACATCGACTCCGACGTAGGCGGAAGCCTCATTGATACCAGGCGCCCAGGGCAGCAGAATGATTACGCCACTGGCCAAAGACTCAATAAACAGCAGGCAGGTCGCCCGGATTTTCTGTTTTTCAAAAATAGGACGCATCGTCGGAATCGTGCAGAGCGCTGTGGTCGCACCGGAGCCGCTCAGGGCACTTCCCATACCAACCAGCATGGCAACCAGGCAGCTTCCCACCCCACGGTTTCAGAGGAATCGCAGAATCATGTTTTCCTTAGAGTCATAGACTCCTGGTTCGGTCCTGATTCAGATGTCGAAGACTGCGAA
>JAJQDL010000024.1 GCA_021202235.1 Lachnospiraceae bacterium | reverse complement strand
CGTAGATCACGATGACGCGAGTGCCAGCCGCCAGGACCCGGCCTGTCTCGCCGCCGCCCCAGATGGCATTTCCCAAAACCAGTCCCGGAAAATAGTAGATGATCAGGAGCTGGATCATCAGAGGCGTGCCGCGGATGACCCAGACAAAGAGCCTGGACAGAACGCTCAAAGGCCGGAAGCGTGACATGGAACCGAAGGAGATCAGAAGACCCAGCGGCAGCGCGCCGATCAGGGTGACGAAAAAGAGCTTCAGCGTCTGCAGAAAACCGGAGTACAGAGCCTGAATGACGATGGGAAAATGGTCGAAAAATAAATCCATGGAGTTCTCCTGTATATGCGACCGGCCGGCCTGGGTGCGTTACCATCCGGCCGGCCGGCGTATCAGGGGGTCAAAGATCTTTGACCCCGTCTTCATCTGATTCGTAGCGTGTGCGGGGAATTACTGCTCGATCAGAGCCGCCTGCACACCGTAGGTCTCCGCGATCTCCAGCATCGAGCCGTCGGCGTAGGAGGCGGAGAAGAACTCGTTCAGGAGCACGACCAGGTCGGAGCCGGTACGGAATCCGACGCCGTATTCCTCGCTGTTCAGGCTGATGGTGTAGGTGAGATCCTCATAGCCTGTTCCCTCACCCACCATAGCGGCAGCCATCAGTGCGTCGATGACAGCGGCGTCGGAGGTCCCGGCGGCGACTTCCATCAGTGCGTCGGCCTGAGAGGAAACGGCGGTGGTGGCGAGGCCAAGCTCGGTGACGACTTCCTCACCGGCGCTGCCCGCCTCGACTGCGATGGTCAGATCGGCCAGGCTGTCTGTATCCTGATACTGATCAGCCACATCCGAGGAGACGATCAGTACCTGTGCGTTGTTGCAGTAAGCATTGCTGCAGTCCATGGAGCTGGTTACCTCAGAGGTGAGGGTCATGCCGTTCCAGACGCAGTCGATGGTCTTGCCGTCCAGTTCCAGGATCTTGTTGTCCCAGTCGATCTCGACGAATTCGATCTCGACGCCGAGACTCTCGGCGAAGGCGGTGGCCATATCGGCGTCAAAGCCGATCCAGTTGCCGTCTGCATCCTTGTAATCCATGGGCTCGAAATCGGTGATGCCGACCACCAGGGTTCCCTTTTCCTGAATGTAAGCGAGATCACTGTCTTCCGCAGCGGTGCTCTCGGCGGCGGTGGTTTCTTCGCTGACCTCTGTTTCTGCGGCTTCTGTTTCCGCAGCGGTGGTCTCACTATCCGTCTCCGCGACGGTTTCCGCTGCCGTTGTGTCCGACGTGCTGTCGGAGGAACTGCCGCAGGCAGTGAGGGAGGCCATCATAAGAAGGGCCAGCATCAGGGCAATGTTCTTCTTCATAATACTACTTCCTTCCATTGAGTGATTGCTGCCATCTGCGGGGCGGTTTGATTCCGTTTCCGTGATATGGCATAAAAAGAACATCGCTATAGTATCAGTTTACCGTGATAAAGTCAAGAAAAAGCGTTGAAAAACACAGAAGAATGGCATCCCGGAAGGAGCGCTGTCCTTTGAACCCGGCATGGCTTAAGAACACAGTTGCAGAATTGGTGAATGTCCGTTATACTACGGATGGAAGGCCGTTTGATGGCCGTATGCAGCAGGGATGGAAGAGAGAATGGGAGGCCAATATGGAAGAATATTGGGATATATACGACAGAGAACGTCGGAAAACAGGCCGCACACATCGGAGAGGAGATGTGTTTGCTTCGGGGGATTACCATCTGATCGTCCATGTCTGTATCTTTAATGAAAAGAATCAGCTCCTGATTCAGCAGCGGGTCGGAAGCAAGAAGAGCTGGCCGAACCTCTGGGACGTTTCCGCGGCGGGGTGTGCGCAGGCCGGAGAGGACAGCCGGGCTGCGGCGCAGCGGGAGACGGCGGAGGAGCTGGGGTATTCCCTGGATCTGTCCGGGGATATCGCCAAGTTCAGCTTTTCCTTCAGGAACGGATTTGACGACTGGTGGCTGGTGAAGCGTGAGATCCCGGTCGAGTCATTTTGTATTCAGAAGGAAGAGGTGCAGCAGATTCACTGGGCCGATGCGGAGGAAGTGCAGCAGCTGGCCCGGCAGGGAGCGTTCATTCCGTATCATTTTGTTGATAAGCTTTTCGTCATGCGGGAATCCATGGGGGCATACTGACAGGAGAATGCGGAGCGCTGTGCGGGCAGACCTCATGCTATTGTGTGAAATGTACGTGAAAAGCATGGATATTTTCGGAAAATGTTGGTAGAATGACACAAGAATTAAAAGGTCAGTTGTAATGACATCGACAGAGAAAGGAGATGCCGCGCGATGGAACATATGAAGATACTGGTGGCAGACGACGAGGCCAGAATGAGAAAGCTGGTGAAGGATTTTCTTACCAAGAGCGGCTATCAGGTGGTGGAGGCCGCCGATGGCGAGAAGGCCGTGGAGATGTTTTTCAATGATAAAAAGATCGATCTGTTGAGTCTGGACGTTATGATGCCGGTAATGAACTGCTGGGAGGTTCTGGAAACCATCCGCCGCTATTCGAAGGTCCCGGTGATCATGCTGACGGCCAAGTCTGAAGAGCGCGACGAACTCAAAGGCTTCGAACTGGGAGTGGACGAATATATCACAAAGCCCTTCAGCCCCCGTATCCTCGTGGCGCGCGTAGAGGCGCTGCTGCGGCGGGCCAACGGGGACCAGCAGGATGTGCTGTCCGTAGGGGGTATTGAGATCAATAAATCAGCGCATCTGGTCACGGTCGACGGGGAGAGGCTGGAGCTGAGTTTCAAGGAATTCGAGCTGCTGACCTACTTTATGGAAAATCAGGGAATTGCCCTTTCCAGGGAAGTCATCCTGAATAATGTCTGGAACTATAATTATTTCGGCGATGCCCGTACCATCGATACGCACGTGAAGAAGCTGCGGAGCAAGATGGGGGCGAAGGGCGACTATATCAAGACCGTCTGGGGCATGGGGTATAAGTTCGAGGTCGAGCCGACAGAGGGAAAAACCGCGAAGAAATGAGGACGCAGGGAAAGAAAAAAGGAACATCCATCCGTTTTCAGTATATGCTGATCATTGTCAGCGTCCTGACGGGCATCATCGTGGCCATGTGGCTGGTCAACGCCACGTATCTGGAGACCTACACCACCTCTCGAAAACAGAAGCAGATCCGGGATGCGGTAGATACCATCGCGAGCTGTGTGGACGCGGAGTTCAGCGATGATAAGTTCGTGTAGCTGGACAAGGTGGTAAAAAACGTCAACATCGACGTGATCGTGATGCAGAATTTTGATGAGGTGCCTCAGATCGTTTATGCCTCGGACATGAATCAGGAGAAGAATATCAGTATTCTCATCGCCTATCTTTATGGGAATACCTTCCTGAATGAAAATGATGTGGAGATCTACGAGACGACAGAGAATTACATCGTCTATAAGGCCAACGACAGCCGGCTGGGCGGCGACCAGATGACCTGTATCGGCCGGGTGGATGATGTGGGCTATATCATGACGACGCCCCTGGAGAGCATCCGGGAGAGCGCGGAGCTTTCCAACCGATTCCTCATCTATATCGGCGTCTTTGCGGTTCTCCTCGGCGCAGTGTTGGTGTATCTGGTGACGCGGGGGCTGACGAAGCCGATTCAGGAGCTCTCGGAGATCTCCAAGCAGATGGCGGAACTGAATTTCGATGCCCGTTACACGGGACGCCAGACCAACGAGATCGGCGTTCTGGGTGAAAATATGAACTACATGTCGGACAACCTGCGGCGTTCGATCGAGGAACTGCGGGCGGCCAATCTGCAGCTCGCGAAGGACCTGGAGGAGAAGGAGCGGATCGATGAGATGCGGCGGCTCTTTCTCTCCAACGTGTCCCATGAGCTGAAGACGCCGATCGCGCTGATCCAGGGCTATTCAGAAGGGCTGAAGGACGGCATCAGCGAAGATCCGGAGAGCATGGAGTTCTACTGTGACGTGATCATTGACGAAGCGCAGAAGATGAACCAGATCGTCCTGAGGCTGCTTAATCTGGATGATATTGCTGCCTGGGAGAGGCAGCTTGTCCGGGAGGTCTTCAACCTGTCGGAGGTGCTGCAGGGCGTCATCCATTCCACCAGAGTTATGGCAGAGGAGTGCGGCTGCGAGGTTCGGGTCAATGTGGAACCTGAGATCCTGGTATACGCGGACGAATTCATGATCGAAGAGGTGGTTCAGAATTATATGACCAACGCCTATCACTATGTCAGTCGGCCGGGCGTGGTCACCGTGTCCACGATCCGCAGAGGGAAGAAGGTCGTCGTCTCCGTTCACGACACGGGAACGCCGATCCCTGAAGAGGATCTGGAGCATGTCTGGGATAAATTTTACAAGGTGGATAAGGCCAGGACCCGCAGCTACGGAGGGAGCGGCATCGGTCTCTCCATCGTCAGGGCGATCCTGAATAACCACCACAGCCGCTGCGGTGTCCTCAACCGGGACGGCGGTGTAGATTTCTGGTTTGAACTGGAGACGATCACCGAGGATGAGATTCCGCGGCTGGAGCAGGGGGAGGACACCTGAAAAAGATGTATCAGAGAAAAATCCCCCTCGGGAAGGTTCATACCTCCTCGAAGGGGATTTTGTGATGGCGGAAGAAACGCCGGATGACCTGATCCCATTCTCTTTCCAGAGTCTTGTCCAGTGTAAAGGTCTGGAAGGAACAGCCGGTCACCGCCGTGATCTGCTTGTGTTCGTAGCGGATGTTGAGGAAGAGGCCGCCGATGTCCTCTGTCGTGTAGGGGAGACCCAGAGAGGTCAGGGTCTTCGCTGCGTTGGCGTCCGACAGCCGCAGGACGACGCGGAAGGAGTGGGGGAGTTCGCGTCCCCGGATCACCTGGAACGCCAGGGGCCGCACCGCGGACCATCCCGAAAAACGCTGCCCCTTCTCAGGCTCCGTCAGATGTCCGTCGATGGCGACCCGGAAGCTCGTCACAAATTCCGCTTCGGTCACTTCAAAACTGTCGAAGGTCTCCCGCAGGAACAGCTTCGTTGTGAAGTCTTTGATATCTGCAATCTGCAATCCGATCATGCATTCAGTATAGCCCAGGAACCGACGTTTGTAAACGAAAAAAACGCTGTTTTCTCGCACTGTGAAAAACAGAATCATGACAAAAAGAAGAGAAATATACTATAGTTGTATTGACAAAGGCAAGAAAGAAGGGTAGACTACAGACAATTCAGAACTTTGAGGAGGGCGGCCTATGAAGATTACATTTTTGGGAGCGACTCATGAAGTGACAGGATCCTGCACCTTTCTGGAGGTGAATGGTCATTCCTTCCTGGTAGATTGTGGGATGGAGCAGGGGCGGGATGTTTTTGTTAATCAGGAGATTCCTGTTCCGGTCTCGGAGCTTGACTGTGTGGTGCTGACGCATGCCCACATTGATCATTCCGGGCATCTCCCACTGATCTATAAAAATGGATTTCGGGGGCAGGTCTATGCGACGGAGGCGACCTGTAACCTGTGCAATATCATGCTTCGGGATTCCGCGCACATTCAGGAATTTGAAGCGGAGTGGAAAAACCGCAAGGGACAGCGTGCCGGCAGTGCGCCGGTCGAACCTCTGTATACGATGGAGGACGCCGAGGGCGTTACGCGCCGGTTTGTTCCCTATCCCTATGGAAAGAGGTTTACGATCCTGGAGGGAGTGGAGATCCGTTTCCAGGACGCCGGTCATCTTCTGGGCTCCGCCTTCGTGGAAATGTGGCTGCGGGAGGGGGAAACGGAGAAGAAGATCGTCTTTTCCGGGGACGTAGGCAACCGCAATAAGCCGATCCTCAAGGATCCGCAGCCGGTGGAAGAGGCGGATTATCTGGTCATCGAATCCACCTACGGCGACCGCTACCACGAGAAGACACCGAACGATGCGGAATCTGTAGAGCAGCTGGCCGGGTACATTCAGGAGACGCTGGATGCGGGAGGCAATGTGGTGATCCCCTCCTTTGCTGTGGGGCGCACCCAGGAGCTTCTCTACTATATCCGGGAGATCAAGGACCGCGGGCTGGTGCACGGCCACGACGGCTTCAAGGTCTATGTGGACTCACCGCTGGCCAATGAGGCGACCGGCATCTTTGTTCAGTGTGACCACAGCTGCTTTGACGACGAGATGCGCCAGGTGCTGGACGAGGGCAAGAATCCGATCTTTTTCCCGGGGCTGGAGATGGCGGTCTCCAGCGAAGAATCAAAAAATATCAACTTTAATCCGGAGCCGAAGGTGATCCTTTCTGCCAGCGGTATGTGCGACGCCGGTCGGATCCGCCATCATCTCAAACACAATCTGTGGCGGAAGGAGTCGATGATTCTTTTTGCCGGCTATCAGGCAAATGGAACGCTGGGACGTTCCCTTTATGAGGGGGCGACCAAGGTGAAGCTCTTCGGCGAAGAGATCGAGGTCAACGCGAAGATCCGTTCTCTGGTGGGCATCAGCGGTCATGCGGACAAGCAGGGGCTGATCGACTGGGCTACTTCCTTTAAAAAAAGGCCGGAGCTGGTCTTTGTCAATCACGGGGAGGATGCGGTGACGGAAAGTTTTGCCCGTTGCCTGATGGAGGAATACGGCTTCGCCCGGGCAGTGGCTCCGTTCTCCGGGACCTGCTATGACCTGGCTGACGGGCGGTGCCTGGAGGAGACCGTGGGTATCCGTATTCCGGAGAAATCTTCTCGCACCAAGGCCGGCGGACTCAATGCTTCTCTGACGGCAGCCGGAAAGCGTCTGACAGAGCTGATCGCTTCCTTCCGGGGACGGCCGAATAATGAGGTGCGCCGCCTGACCAAGGACATTGAGGCAATCCTGGCCAAATGGGAGAATCGATGAATCGCGTAAATTATCAGAAGGAGATGGAGAAGATCATGGAGCGGCATGCCCGGGCCGGGGAAGTGCCGCGCCTTCTCCTTCACAGCTGCTGTGCTCCCTGCAGCAGCGCGGTGCTGGAACGGCTGGCGCCCCATTTTGAGGTGACGGTCCTTTATTATAATCCCAATATTTATCCGGAGGAGGAATATCGGTACCGGGCGCGGGAGCAGGAGAGGTTCGTGGAAAGATTCCCGGCGGCGCATCCGGTTCATTTCCGGGAAGGGGTGTATCATCCGGAGGATTTCTATGAGATCGCCCGCGGTTATGAGGCGGAGCCCGAGGGCGGAGCACGCTGCCCGCGCTGTTACCGGCTGCGTCTGGAGGAAGCGGCCCGGGAGGCCCGGGACGGTGGTTTTGACTATTTCACTACCACGCTGTCCCTTAGTCCCCTGAAGGATGCGCAGGCGCTGAATGCGATTGGCGCGGAGCTGGCGGAAATGTATAGAGTTTCCTATCTTTTCTCTGATTTTAAAAAGAAGGACGGCTATCGGCGCTCGGTGGAGCTCTCCGCGGAATACGGCATGTACCGGCAGAACTACTGCGGATGTGTCTATTCTCTGCGAAGGGACTTTGTGAAGCCTGGGTCTCAGGATCATGAAGCGAGCGCCTTATAGGAAAACGATGTAACGAAAATGCAATAAAAATATATTATGAAACCTTTACAGAAGAAGGGATTCGTACTAAAATAATGAAAGAACCGCGAATTCCAAATCAGGAGGATATAAAGATGAAAGTTTTGGTACTCAACTGCGGAAGTTCTTCCCTGAAATATCAGCTGATCGATATGGATGATGAGAGCGTCATCGCCAAGGGTCTCTGCGAGAGAATCGGTATCGAGGGTTCCGTGCTGACTCATAAGCCGACCGGCAAGGATAAGTTCGTGCAGGAAGAGGCGATGCCCAGCCACAAGGAAGCCATCCAGATGGTCATGGCAGCACTGACCGATGCGGAGCATGGCGTGATCAAGGACACCAGCGAGATCACGGCTGTCGGACACCGTGTGGTGCATGGCGGCATGAAGATCACCAAGTCCACGCTGGTCAATGAAGAAGTGAAGCAGATGATCCGTGACTGCTTCGACCTGGGACCGCTGCACAATCCGGCTAACCTGATGGGTATCGAGGCCTGTGAGGCGGCCATGCCCGGTACGCCCAACGTGGTCGTTCTGGATACCTCCTTTGGTATGGACATGCCTGAGAAGGCCTATATGTATGCCATCCCTCATGAGTACTATGAGAAATACAGCATCCGTCGTTACGGCTTCCACGGAACCAGCCATATGTTTGTTTCCGGCGAAGTGATCCGTTTTGCGGGTCTTGATCCCGAGAAGGCCAGGGTTATCGTCTGCCACCTGGGCAACGGCGCCAGCATCTCCGCTTCCATTGGCGGCAAGTGCGTGGATTCTTCCATGGGTCTGACTCCTTTGGAAGGCCTGATCATGGGCACCCGCAGCGGCGATCTCGATCCTGCTGTTGTGCAGTTCCTCTGCAATAAGGAGAACATGGATGTCAACGAGTGCCTGAACGTGCTGAACAAGAAGTCCGGCGTGCTGGGCTTAAGCGGCGGCATTTCCAGTGATTTCCGTGATCTGGAAGCGGCTCGTGACGAGGGCAACGAGCTGGCGAAGACGGCTCTGGATGCTTATGTATACCGCGTGATCAAGTACATCGGCGCATATACGGCTGCCATGAACGGCGTGGATGCGATCGCCTTCACGGCCGGTGTCGGCGAGAATGATATGGGTACCAGAAAGCAGATCTGCGAAGGCCTGACCTATCTGGGCGTCAAGCTGGATGAAGAGGCAAACAATGTCCGCGGCGAGAGCCGGATCATTTCCGCGCCGGATTCCAAGGTCAAGGTCGTTCTCTATCCGACCAACGAGGAGCTGGCGATCGCCCGTGAGACAGTTGCTCTGGTGCAGTAAGCATTTGAAAATATCTGAATGATTTCACACAAAAAAGGCCACCCGGAAGGGCGGCTTTTTTGTGCGCAGGGCTGCGTAAGGAATTTACCGGCTGACGCCGGACGCAGCCCGCGCAGGCGAGTAGGAGGCGGGAAAGCCGCCTCCTACTCGATTGAAGATGTAAAATTTATATGAACAGTCTGGATTATACGGTGCATTTACGCTATACTGTAATTTATGCTATGATGTAGGCGACAAAAGGTATTTTGTCGCCTTGATACACGGATTGCTCCGCGCTAACGCGCTCTCGCAATCCTAACAACATTCGAAATCCGCTCATTTTGGCCAATATATTGGCCAAAATGGCTACTTTCTCATGTTGTTGCGGGACCCAAAGTCATGAATACGAATGCAAGCATTCGATTCATGACCTTTTGTCCCTTGTATCATGCTATCATGAAATTTTGACAGAGAAGGATTTTCTCTGCGTATGAAATCGGGAGGCGGAAAACAGATGAGAGCGATATTTATGGGTACCCCGGAGTTCAGCGTGCCGGTACTGCGCGCCATGCTCGCGGAAGGAATCGAAGTCGCCGCCGTGTTGACGCAGCCGGATCGGCCGCGGGGACGCGGGAAGGGTGTGGTCTGCTCTCCGGTAAAAGAGGAGGCGCTGCGGCATGGGCTGACTGTCCTTCAGCCGGAGAAGATCCGGCAGCCGGAGGTCGTCCGGACACTGCGGGCGCTTTCGGCGGACATTGCAGTGGTGGTCGCGTTCGGCCAGATCCTTTCAAAGGAGGTGCTGGAAGCACCGCGTCTGGGCTGCATCAATGTTCATGCGTCGCTGCTGCCCATGTACCGGGGGGCTGCCCCGATTCAGCATGTGATTCTGGACGGACAGAAGGAGACGGGTGTTACGACCATGTTTATGGACGAAGGACTGGATACGGGAGATATGCTTCTGCAGACCGTGGTGTCGATCGCGGCGGATGAGACCGGCGGCAGCCTGACGGAGAAGCTTTCCGCCGCGGGGGCGGATCTTCTGATCGAGACGCTGCGGCAGCTTGAGGCGGGAACGCTGACCCGTACACCGCAGACAGGGGAGACCTGTTATGTGGGGATGATCCGCAAGAGCATGGGACGCATGGACTGGAGCCGTCCGGCCGTGGAGCTGGAGCGGCAGATCCGGGGCCTCTCCCCCTGGCCCAGCGCCTTCACATACCGGGACGGGAAGCTTCTGAAGATCTGGGCGGCTCTGGTCTGTGAGGGCAGTGCGGGCCGTCCCGGCGAGGTGGTGGAGACAGCCCGGGATTCCTTCCTGGTGCAGACCGGGCAGGGGCGCCTGCAGGTCATGGAGGTACAGCCGGAAGGGAAAAAACGCATGGAGGCGGCCGCGTACCTGCGGGGTTACCCGATCACTCCCGGGACGATGCTGGGTGAGGCGCCGCTGCAGCGGCAGTAAAAGGAGGCAATGGTTATGTACTGGTATGATTCCACATATATTTTAGTTCTGATCGGTGCTCTGCTCAGTATGTGGGCGTCGTCGCGGGTCAATTCCGCATTCCGTAAATATTCCCGGGTGCGCAGCCGGAACGGCATCACCGGTGCACAGGCGGCGGAACGGCTGCTCCATGCGCAGGGGGATCTATGATGTAAGGATCGAGCATATATCAGGCAATCTGACGGATCATTACGATCCCGGCAGACGGGTGCTCCGCCTGTCGGATGGGGTTTATGCTTCCACCAGTATCGCAGCAGTTGGCGTGGCTGCGCACGAGTGCGGGCATGCGATGCAGCACGCGGAAGGGTATACGCCTTTGTCGATCCGCACAGCTCTGGTGCCGGTGGCCAATTTCGGGGCGAAGATCAGCTGGCCGCTGATCCTGCTGGGGCTGATCTTTGGCGGCTCGGCCAGCAACATCCTGCTGCAGGCGGGCATCCTGCTGTTCTGCGCGGTGGTGCTTTTCCAGATCGTTACGCTTCCGGTGGAGTTCAACGCCTCCTCCCGGGCGCTGCGCCTCTTGGGAGATACCGGGATGCTGATTCCTGACGAGGTGAAGCAGACGAGAAAAGTGTTATCTGCCGCGGCCATGACTTATGTAGCCAGCGTGGCGGCCTCCCTTCTGCAGCTTCTGCGTCTGCTTCTTCTGGCAAACAGAAGGAGAAACTGATCGTGGACGCACGGGAGACGGCGCTTCGCATCCTTCTGGAGGTGGAGCGCGGGGAGAAAAGCCACATCGCATTGCAGAATACCTGGAAACGATATCCGGAGATCTCAGAGCAGGACCGGCGCTTCATCCTGCGTCTGGTGCAGGGGACGCTGGAAAAGCGCCTGCAGCTGGACTGGCGGATCAATCAGAAATCCCGCGTTCCGGCAGCGAAGATGAAGCCGGTCATCCGCAATCTGATGCGGATGAGCACGTTCCAGCTTTTTTACATGGACCGTGTTCCTGCTTCCGCGGTCTGCAATGAAGCGGTAAAGCTGACCGGGAGATTTCATATGCAGGGGCTCAAGGGGTTCGTGAACGGTGTTCTGCGCGCGATGGCCCGGCAGGAGGTGTGGCCGGAGGAACCGCTGTATATTTCCGCTTCGGTGCCGGAGTGGTTCCTGGATCGCTGGCGGACTGAGTATGGAGAGGAAGCTCTGACAGGCCTGCTTCGTTCACTGGAGGAGTCCCATCGTCTGACGGTGCGTCGGGTGACGAGCCGGGTGAGTGAGCCGGAGCTTCTGAACAGTCTGGAAGCGGAGGGGGTGTCGGTGTCTCCTGCGCCATTTCCCGGAGATGCTTTTGGGCTGCGTGTCCCGGGGAAGCTGGAGGAACTCACCGCTTATCGGCGCGGCTGGTTTCAGATCCAGGACCTCAGCTCCATGCTGGTCGGCTGTCTGGCGGGGATCCGTCCGGGGCAGCGTGTCCTGGACGTCTGCGCCGCCCCGGCGGCAAGAGCCTGCATGCAGCAGATCTCCTGGCGGGAACCGGCGAGGTTCTGGCCTGCGATCTTTCTGAGGCCAAGGCGGCGCGGATTCGGGAGAACATCGCCCGCTCCGGCTTATCCAATATTCAGGCGGTGGTGCAGGATGCCACCGTGTTTGTGCCGGCCTGGGAAGGACAGATGGATGTCGTACTGGCGGATCTGCCCTGTTCCGGTCTCGGCGTCATGGGGCGCAAGCCGGAGATCCGTTACAGCGTGACCCCGGAACAGGTGAAGGAACTGGCAGCTCTGCAGCGGCAGATTCTGGCCAATGTGTGGCGCTATGTGCGGCCAGGCGGAACACTGCTGTACAGTACCTGTACGGTTACCCGGGAGGAAAATGCGGAAAATCGCCGCTGGATCCTTGAAGAGCTTCCCTTCCGGGCGGATGAATTTGGAGATCTTCTGCCAGAGGCTCTTCGGGGAGAGCGTTCCGTGGCGGAGGGAGCTCTCCGGCTTCTCCCCGGCATGCATCCCTGTGACGTCTTTTATATCGCACTGTTACGCAGAACACTGAGAGGTGAAAGACAGCAAAAGGTGATCAGAATGGAACAGAAAGATATCAAGTCTATGAACGGGGCGGAGATTGAAGCGGAGCTGGCGCTGCTGGGCGAGCGACGTTTCCGCGCCGGTCAGATCTATTCCTGGCTGCATCAGAAGAGGGTCACCTCGTTCGAAGAGATGACAAATCTTCCCAAATCACTGCGGCAGGAGCTATCAGTTCGTTTCCGGATCCCGCAGCTGACGGTGGAAGAGTGCCGGATCTCCCGCGATGACGGTACGCGGAAGTATGCGTTTGCTCTGGAGGATGGAAATATCATCGAGAGTGTCTTTATGCGTTATCGTCATGGAAACAGCGTCTGCGTTTCCTCTCAGGTAGGCTGCCGCATGGGCTGTTCCTTCTGTGCCTCCACGCTGGACGGCCTGGAAAGAAATCTGGCTCCTTCGGAAATGCTGGAGCAGGTATACCGGATTCAGCGGGATGTGGGGGAACGGGTCTCCCATGTGGTGGTCATGGGCACCGGAGAACCTCTGGACAATCTGGAGAATCTGGTGCGGTTCATACGGATCCTTTCCGATGAGAAGGCCGGGGGGATCAGCCAGAGGAACATCACGGTCTCGACTTGCGGACTGGTTCCCCGGATCGGGCGGCTGGCCGAAGAGAAGCTGCAGATCACCCTGGCGCTCTCTCTTCATGCGCCGAACGATGCGCTGCGGCGGACGATGATGCCCATTGCCAATACCTATACAATCTCCCAGTGCCTGGAGGCCTGCGAGGCATATTTCCGGGCGACCGGGCGCCGGGTCAGTTATGAATACAGCCTGGTAGAGGGGATCAATGACGGAAGAGAACAGGCGGAAGAGCTGGCCGGATTGCTGCAGGGCAGGAACTGCCATGTGAATCTGATCCCTGTTAATCCGATCGAAGAGCGCAATTTCAGGGAATCCCGGCCGGCAAATGTGGCGAATTTCAAAAAAATCCTTGAAAAACGTGGGATAAATGTTACTATTAGAAGGAGTATGGGCGCAGATATTGACAGCGCCTGTGGCCAGTTGCGAAGAAAAATTGTTGTGCAGCGGGAGCAGAGAGGAGGCATTTCATGAACAGCTGTGCGGTGACAGACATCGGCCAGCTTCGCCAGAGCAATCAGGATTTCGTGTATGCCTCGGATCATGCCCTGGGGAATCTGGAGAACTTTTACATAGTGGCCGACGGAATGGGAGGTCATCAGGGAGGAGGATTCGCTTCCCGGTATGCGGTGGAGCGGATCACGGAGCTTCTGGAAGGAGACCGGAAACACGAAGCGGTTCCGGCGCTGAATGAAGCGGTGGCGGAGGTGAACAGGGAGCTCTACCGCAAGGCAGTTTCCTTCGACGAGCTTCGGGGCATGGGAACCACCGTGGTGGCTGCCACGGTCTCAGAGGGAATCCTGTATGTGCTGAACGTAGGAGACAGCCGTCTTTACCTGATGAATGACGGGATTCGTCAGGTGACGCGGGATCATTCCTGGGTGGAAGAGATGATCGCGCAGGGGAAACTTGTGCGCGGAAGTGAATTGTATTACCAGAAGAAGAATGTGATTACCCGGGCGGTCGGTGTGAATGAATGGGTGGCCGCTGATTTTTTTGAGATAGAGCTTCAGCCCGGAGACAAGATTCTCCTGTGTTCCGACGGCCTCAGCAACATGGTGGCGGATGAAGAGATTCTTGAAACAGTGAACCGGAGCGGCACCTGTCGGGAAGCAGCGAACCAGCTGGTCCGGCAGGCAAATGCCAACGGAGGAAAAGACAATATTTCGGTTGTTATCGCGGATCCGGAGAGGAGCGAGGAGGAAGTATGCTGAGCGCAGGAATGTTTTTGGGAAATCGATACGAGATCATAAACAGAATCGGCTCCGGCGGGATGTCTGATGTTTACCGGGCAAAATGCCACAAGCTGAATCGTTATGTGGCGATCAAGGTTCTGAAATCGGAATTTTCCGCCGACCAGAATTTCCTGTCGAAATTTCGCATGGAGGCGCAGTCGGCGGCCTGTCTGTCTCACCCGAACATCGTAAATATCTACGATGTGGGAGAGGATCGGGGTATCTATTATATTGTCATGGAACTCATCGAGGGGATTACCCTGAAGAAATACATCGAGCGCAAGAAAAAGCTGGAGATTCGGGAGTCCATCGAGGTGGCCATGCAGGTGGCGCGCGGCCTGGAGGCGGCGCATAAGCAGCATATCATTCACCGGGATATCAAGCCGCAGAATATCATGATCTCCAAAGAGGGCAAGGTGAAGGTGACTGACTTCGGCATCGCCCGGGCGTCCTTGACGCAGACTATCAGCTCCAATACGATGGGAAGCGTACACTATATTTCGCCGGAGCAGGCGCGGGGCGGCTATTGTGACGAGCGCAGCGATATCTATTCGCTGGGAATTACCCTTTATGAGATGCCGACAGGCCGTGTTCCCTTCGAAGGGGAGTCGACGGTCTCGGTGGCGCTTCTGCATATTCAGGGGGAGATGGTTCCTCCGCGACAGTATGAACCGCTGATTCCTGTGAGTCTGGAGAAGATCATCCTGAAATGTACGCAGAAGAAGCCGGAGCTTCGCTATGCCTCGGCGACGGAGCTGATTGAGGATCTGAAGAAATCCCTGACGATGCCCAATGAGAATTTTGTTAAGATCGCTTCGCTGAATTCGGATTCTCCGACCGTGGTGTTTGGCGCGGACGAGCAGGAGCAGATCCGTCAGCAGCGGGGCGAAGAGGACGATGCCTATTATGATGAGCCGGACGACGGCTATGGGGAATACGATGACCGTGATTATGATGACCGCGATTATGACGACCGCGATTACGATGATCGGCGTTACAGTGACAGGGATTATGATGAGGATGACTACGACGAGGAGGAAGATGATTCCCGGCGGAGCAAGGTGGAAAAGGTAGTCACGGGTGTCAGCATCGGCGTGGCAATTCTGATCCTGCTGATTGTTGTTGTGTTTGTGATGAAGAGCTGCGGTGCGGACAGCGTGGCGGAGACCAGTACGGAGGAAACGACTGAGGCGACAACCGAGGCGGTGAGTACCGTAGCTACCGTAGAGATGGAGAACCTTCTTGGGATGACGGAGGAGAGAGCCATCGCCCGCCTGGAAGCTTTGGGATTAACGTACAAGGTGGAGACGGGGGCTTCCGATGATTATGAGGAAGGTCTGGTTTATGAACAGGAATACAGGGAGGGGGAGACGCTGGAAGAGGGAACCCGCGTGACCATCAAGGTCAGTACCGGCGCTTCCCAGGTGACGATCCCCACGAATCTTGAGGGAATGTCTGTCTCGGAAGCTACCTCAGCGCTGGAGGCGCTGGGATTTACGGTCTCTTCACGTACCACAGAGGAGAACAGTGATGACGTGGCGGAAGGACTGGTCATCAATACGGATCCCTCGATGGGCTCTTCCGCGGATAAAGGATCGACAGTGAGCCTGATCATCAGTGCCGGACCGGCCACGGTGACCGTGGAGGTGCCGGATGTAACCGGACTGACGAAGTCCAAGGCCGTGGAGAGATTGGAGAACCTGGGACTGAAGGTGACGACCAGCGAGGCGGCCAGCGACGATGTGTCGG
This sequence comes from Lachnospiraceae bacterium, assembly GCA_021202235.1. Classification (GTDB taxonomy): domain Bacteria; phylum Bacillota; class Clostridia; order Lachnospirales; family Lachnospiraceae; genus UBA3305. Next base: position 1,773 of record JAJQDL010000024.1, on the reverse strand, counting down.
AGGGACTGGTCATCACCCAGTCTGTAGATGAGGGAACCGAAGTGGAGGAAGGAACCAGTATCTCCATCGTGGTCAGTACCGGTTCGGCTAAGGTGACGGTCCCCAATCTGAAATATTATACTCTCAGCGAAGCAAAATCGGCTCTGAAGGAGCTGGGGCTGGAGATCGGTGAAGTGGAAGAGGAATACAGCGACGACAGTATGAAGGGCGTCGTGATCAGCCAGAGTGTCGACAGCGGTGAGAGCGTGGAAAAAGGGACCTCGATCGATATCGTCATCGGGCTGGGAGCGGAACCCACGACCGCAGCGACGACTAAAGCGAGTGAAGAGACAGAGGCAGTTACTTATGAAGATGGAGGGGATCCGGACGACCAGTAATGGAAATGGGTACAGAATCGAAGGGCGGATATGCAGGGTAAGATCATAAAGGGAATCGGCGGCTTCTACTATGTCCACGATGGGCGCGGGCGCGTCTATGAGTGTAAGGCCAGAGGGATCTTCCGCAGCCGGAAGATCCGGCCTCTGGTAGGAGACGATGTAGAGTTCTCTGTGCTGGATGAGGAAGAGGCGCTGGGCAGTGTGGAGGATATTCTGCCCCGGAAAAATGCGCTGGTGCGGCCGGCGGTGGCCAACATTGATCAGGCTGTACTGGTATTTGCCCTGAAGAATCCCTCCCCGAACTTCAATCTGCTGGACCGCTTCCTGATTATGATGGAGTGTCAGGGGCTTCCTTCCGTCCTGGTCTTCAACAAGGAAGACCTGGCGGGTGAAGAGAAAACGGCTTTGTGCCGGGACATCTATCGCGCCGCCGGGTATCCGCTGCTTTTCATCAGCGTGGAGCAGGGACAGGGCATTGAGAGGGTGCGGGATATCCTGCGTGGCAGGACGACGGTTCTGGCCGGTCCTTCCGGTGTCGGCAAATCCTCTCTTCTGAATGCGCTTACAGATGACCGGCGGATGGAGACCGGAGAGGTTTCCTCCCGCATCGGCAGGGGGCGGCATACGACCCGCCATTCGGAATTGTTTTATCTGGAGGAAGGGACTTTTCTCATGGATACTCCGGGCTTCACTTCTCTGGAGATTTTTGAGAAGGAAGCGGGGCAGCTGCAGGAGTGCTACCCTGAATTTGCACCGTATAGGGAATCTTGTCGTTTCCTGGACTGCGTTCATGTAGGCGAGAGGGAGTGCGGTGTCAAGACGGCCGTGGCCGAGGGGAAGATCTCTGCGGTGCGCTATGAAAATTACCGGATGATCTACCAGGAGATCCGGGACGCCAAGAAATATTAGGAGGGCGGACGCCATGTTGGAATATAAATTAGCTCCTTCGGTCCTGGCAGCGGATTTCGCCAGACTGGGGGAGGAAGCGGCAGCGGTGGAAGCAGCCGGCGCCCAGTATCTGCATCTGGATGTGATGGATGGGCTTTTCGCTCCCAGCCTGTCGATCGGGCTGCCTGTGATCCGGTCTCTGAGGAAGGTCTCGGGACTGATTTTTGATGTGCATCTCATGATCGAAGACCCGGAACGTTATCTGGCGGACTTCGCTGCGGCCGGGGCGGATATCCTCACGGTGCATCAGGAGGCCTGCCGGCATCTTGACCGCACCCTGGATCAGATTCATGCACTGGGATGCCGGACCGGCGTGGCTCTTAACCCCGCCACACCCTTCGAATCACTGCGCTGGGTGCTTCCCGGGATCGAGATGATTGTTCTCATGACTGGCAATCCGGGCGTTGGCGGCCTGAAATATATTACCTGTTTGTCCGGGTGGATCGCG
>JAJQDL010000065.1 GCA_021202235.1 Lachnospiraceae bacterium | reverse complement strand
CCCCCAGACGAATCCGCCCCGTCTCCTCCCGGGCCAACACCAGAAGCTCCTCGTTAAATTCCCATTCCAGCTGCAGCATCTGCTTTGCCTTCTCCACATACCGTTCTCCAGCATAGGTCAGGACAAATCGCTTCCCACTGCGGTCAAAGAGCCGGACGCCCATATTTTTCTCCAGATTCGTGATATAAATGCTCAGAGCCGGCTGGGAGATAAAAAGCTTCTCCGCCGCCCGGGTCAGGTTCCCGCACTCCGCCAACATGCAGACGTATTTTTGTTCCTTCAGATCCATCGCATTTCCTCCCTGACCCGATTCCCGGTCAGAACCACTGATGTCCTTCCTCTCTGCTTCTCATTCCCCTCATCTGCCAGGATATCATATCACATTTTTTCAACAAGAAGCATTAAATAATTTTATTTTTACAATAAAAAAAAATAAATGGCGCAGCCCCTGCGAAAAAAGGCTACGCCAATCACACGGCTGATTTCAGCCGAATGTAAAAATGTTTTCGGAAACTATTTCCCCGCCGCTTTTTTCACTGCCTGTCTGCGCTTCCGTCCCCGATAGCGAGCCATATAAACAACGCAGAGCGAAATGATGATGAATCCCAGACCAACGCCGGCCAGAGAGTGAATACAGTCCACGCCGTAGATGCCGACCATCTCCACATCCTGCTGAATCAGGCCGAGGATCGAGTAATAAAGCTGTACCACCGGGATCAGCGGAATGATCGTTGGGTACAGAAAGACCGATGTGGGGTTATTCGTGCGGGCCGCCACATACTCCGCATAGGCGGCCGCTGCCATCGCCGCGAAGAAGTTGTAGATAAAGCACTCCGGCGCCAGCACCTCCAGCCCCAGATTGACAAAGCGCGTGAAGGCGCCGCCCAGACATGCCAGCGGGAGATATTTTTTCTCGATGCGAAAGAGCATCCCGAAGCCCAGGGACGCCGTCCCGGAAAATACGATCAGTTTTATCCATTCCATCACGTCTATCATGCGACCATCCCTCCGAAAATATACATGCTCAGGACAAAGCCTCCGACGATCGCGAAGGTCGTCATCACCACCTTGAGCAGCTCCACCGCCCCGTTGATCTCGCTCCCGCAGAGCAGGTTCCGGAACGAGTTGACCATATCAATTCCGGGAAGCAGGACCAGACTGTTCACGATCATCACCGTGCTGGCGTCCTGCGCAACTCCCAGGCTCTTCATAAAGATCGCCACGCTGCCGAGGACAAAGGTACACAGCGCACTATAGACGATACGGTTGGGGATCAGGTGCTTAACAAAGACGCCCCCCCCAGGAAGATCTGCGCCGCGTTCAGAAGATCCGTGCAGATGTCTCCCGCACCGGAGTCAAAGAGCATGCCGATGCTCGCCTGAATGATCAGGAAGGCCAGCAGGATCAGCTGCGGCGAGTAGCCCTTCGTATCGAGCGCCTCCTCCAGCATACCGTTTAACAGCCGCGGCTCCGGCTTCTCCTCATAAATCTTCTTTGAGAGGCGGTGCAGACGCCCCAGCTTCTCGAGGTCGATCTCCACGCCTTCCAGGTTGCATCTCTGCCCCGCGACATGGTTCCCCTCCGCATCCTTCATACTCAGTGTCAGAAAACAGTTGATGGCAAAAAAATTGACCTCCTGGCAGCCGTAAATATCACAGATGTGGTTCACGGAGCCGACGGTCCGTTCCAGGTTCGCCCCGCACGCCAGCATCTTCTCGCTGAAGTCCAGAGCAAATTCGTGTATGTATTCGATATCGTTCATTCTGCTTCTTTGGGTTCCTCCTCTTTCGTTTTTCATACTGCCAAAAAATATCATATATCATGGGAACTTTTTTGGCAAGCGGCTTTTTCTTTATGAAAAAATAGCTTTTATAATATAGAAGGAATTCCCGAAAACACCGGTTCACATTGATTTGCAAACGCACATCTGGTACAATGCAGATGATTTAAGCGAAGAAAGGATACACCCATGAAACTTGAATTTGGTTACGGCACCGGCTGTCAGACAGTAGAAGTCCCCGAGGAAAATATCCTCTCCATCCTGCGCTCCAATGAAATGGAGCATCAGCACCGGGGGGCGGAAGCTGTTCGGTACGCTCTGGAGCACCCCATCGGGGCGAAGCGCCTGTCTGAAACGGTAAAGCCCGGACAGAAGATCGCCCTCATCACCAGCGATATCTCCCGGCCTCTGCCAAGCTTCGACGTTCTGCCTGCTGTCCTGGACGAACTGTATGCGGCCGGGGTGGCTCCGGCGGACATCACGGTCGTCTTCGCCCGGGGCTCTCACCGCGGACATACAGAAGCGGAAAAGGAACATCTGGTGGGAACACGGTGCTATCATGAGGTTCGCTGCATCGATTCAGACCCGGAGGACTGCGTTCATCTGGGAACCACGCAGGCCGGTACACCTGTTGACATCACGCGCACAGTGGCGGAGGCCGATTTCCGCCTCTGCCTGGGGAATATTGAATTTCATTATTTCGCCGGCTATTCGGGCGGCGCCAAGGCCATCATGCCGGGCGTCTCCACCCCGGCGGCCATTCAGGTCAATCACCGAATGATGGTGCGCCCCGAGGCCTGCGCCGGACGGCTCGAGGGGAATCCCATCCGGGAAGATATCGAGGAAGCCGGTGAAATCTGCGGCATTGATTACATCGTCAACGTCGTGCTGGATGAACACAAACACATCGTCTATGCGGTGGCCGGTGACAAAGTAAAGGCACACCGGGAAGGCTGCGCCTATCTGGACCGGATGTACCGCAAGCCCATCCCTCAGAAAGCCGACGTCGTCATCGTCTCACAGGGAGGAGCTCCCAAGGACGCAAACCTCTATCAGACCCAGAAGGCACTCGACAACGCCAAGCACGCAGTCCGCGAGGGAGGCACCGTCATCCTCATTGGCGCCTGCCCGGAGGGACTGGGGAGCGCCCCCTTTGCCCTGTGGGTACACGAAGCGTCTGCGGCCCACGACCTGGCGGAGCGGATTGGCCGGGAGTTCGAGCTGGGCTGCCACAAGGCAGCTGCGATCGGGATGGTGCTCGAGCATGCGGCCATCGACCTGGTCTCCGAGATGGAGCCGGATTTTGTCAGAAGTATTTTCCTTGAGCCCTATCCGTCGGCTCAGGAGGCCTTTGATGATGCCGTAAAGAAATACGGTCCCGATCTCACCGTGATCGCCATGCCCTTCGGCGGAGCCACGCTGCCGATCGCGCCGTAACAATACCCTTAGCGTAAAAAACAAGAAGCATTTTGTTGCTTTTCACCTCAACGACAGAATGCTTCTTGTTCTTTACAATTATAGGATTACTGGTTAGACATTAGACAGCTGCGCCTCATAAATCTGCAGGCAGGTATCGGCAATATAGTCTCCCTTGATCTTCCCAAGCGCCTGAAAATGTACGCTGTGCGTGTGCGCTTCCTGTGCCGCAGCACTCTCCCAGCGCTCCACCAGGAAGATCTCCTCACCTCCGTCGGCAGGGAAATAATATGCATAGCCCAGATTTCCTTCCTCAGCGCGGGATTTCTGCGCAACCTGCAGCTCCTCCAGCTTCGCCAGAAAGGCTTCCCGACAGCCTTCCCGCGGCGTGTATGTAACGTGATAGATAACCATGTACGTCTCCTCTCCAGAATTCTCAACACAGCAAAAAATATATTTTCTTCCTGTATTCAGTTCTTTATCCCAATTTGTGATATATCACTGATGTGTGTAATATATCGCCGAATCATCCTTTTGTCAACAATAATTTGCCGTAATTGTTTGTTTCTGCATGCTTTTTCCATCCGGATACGCCCTTGCTCGCGATTTTGTAATATATCACTGCTTTCCAAAGAGTCCATTTTTGTCATATATCAGCTTCTTGACGCACACAGGAAAAGTGATTATGATAAAAGTTAAAGCATCGGCAGAGACGACTCCTGCGGATTTGAAAGCATTAACAACCCCGGAATGAAGGAAAAGACGGTGGACAGATACGACAGTAAATTATTAGCTCTGAATTATATGAAAGAACAGATCATCACCTGCGCCATGCCGCCCGGATCCTCCATCCAGATCCCGGAAATTGCGGAGACGCTTGGTATCAGTAAGACACCGGTGCGTGAGGCTCTCCTGGAACTGCAGCACGAGGGATATGTAACGGTCATTCCCCGCAAGCGCACCATCGTCGCCAAAATCTCCCTGCAGGATTTGAAGGATATCTACGATGCCCGCTCTCTGGTGGAGATTCACATTCTCTCTCACCTGAGTTCCGGTGAGCTCGAATCCAACCGGGAGACGCTCCTGCATTTGAAGGAGCAATGGCAGGATATCGAGATTGAAGACCAGAGCCGGGAGACCTATATGGCTTTTCTGAAAGCAGATCTTCAATTTCACCGTACTATTATTCAGTTTTTCCGCAATCCGCACCTGGTGCATTTCTGCGAAGAACTGATCTGCAAATCGCAGCGTTTCTGGTACATGGCGCTGTTCAACAACCGGATGGATGTAGTGCGTGAGGAGCATCTGCAGATTCTGGATGCACTTCTCTCCGGAGATACAGCGGCTGCCGCCGCATACTGTGAAAAGCATATCTCCATCTCCAAGGCGTTAAGCATCCTGTCAGAATAAAAAGAAAAACGACCCGCAGCATCGCAGTTCCGGGAAACGATGTCATCGGCAAATAAGGAATTCAAATTATGAATCTGCTTGTAATGGAAAATGTCACAAAAGGTTACGGTGAGAAGGCACTCTTTAACGCGGTCTCTCTGGGGATCCATGAGGGAGATAAGATCGGTATCATCGGCATCAACGGCACCGGCAAGTCCACGCTGTTAAAAATTCTTGCCGGTCTGACGGAGCCGGATGGCGGCCAGGTCATACGCGGGAACCGGGTGCGCACTGCGTACCTCCCCCAGACACCGGTCTTTTCCGAAGAGGTGTCCATCCTGGACTATGTCCTCGCGGGACGGGAAGCCGACGGGGAAGCCTGGATGGATGACAGCACCGCCAAATCGCTCCTCACCCGCCTGGGCTTTACCGACCTCACCCTCGGCACCGCCGCTCTGTCCGGCGGGGAACGGAAGCGGGTCGCCCTGGCACGCACTTTGCTAAACGTCGCAGACGCCGGGGCTGCCGCCAACCAGATTCTGATCCTCGATGAGCCTACCAACCACCTGGACAGCGACATGGTCCTCTGGCTGGAGGATTATCTGGCCTCCTGGCGGGGCGTCCTGGTTCTCGTCACCCATGACCGGTATTTTCTCGACCGGGTCACCAACAAGATCGTGGAGATCGACCACGGAAGCCTCTATACCTATGAAGCGAATTATTCCGGCTATCTGGAACAGCGACAGCAGCGCATCGAGACCAGTCTGGCCGCCGATACCAAGCGGGCCAACCTCCTGCGGACCGAGCTCGCCTGGCTGCACCGCGGCGCCCGGGCCCGCTCCACCAAACAGAAGGCGCACATCCAGCGCATCGAGGAGCTGCAGAACACAGCCAATACCGTGCTCGACCGCACCGTGGAGATGGATTCCGTCGCCAGCCGCATGGGGAAGAAGACGATCGAGATCCGTGACGTCAGCAAGAGCTACGACGGCCGCCTTCTCTTTGAGGATTTTTCCTACACAGTGCTGCGCGGCGAACGCATCGGCATCATCGGAAAAAACGGTTGCGGCAAGTCCACGCTGATGCGGATCCTCACCGGCCGCGAGGCACCCGATACGGGCTCCGTGACACTAGGAGAAACCATCCGCGTCGGCTATTTCACGCAGGAAAATGAAGACATGGACGGTGACCGGCGCGTCATCGATTATATCCGCGATGTGGCGGAGATCATCCATACCTCCCGGGGAACGGCCACCGCCTCCCAGATGCTGGAGCGCTTCCTCTTCCCGCCGACCCTGCAGTACACGCCGGTGCGCCTTCTGTCCGGCGGCGAGAAGCGCCGCCTCTACCTGCTGCGCATCCTGATGAGCGCGCCCAATGTGCTGATCCTCGATGAGCCCACCAACGATCTGGACATCGCCACCCTGACGACGCTGGAGGACTATCTGGATTATTTCGACGGCATCGTCATCACGGTCTCCCACGACCGGTATTTCCTCGACCGGACCGTGAACCGGATCTTTGCCTTCGAAGGAACGCACATCGTCCAGTATGAGGGCGGCTACACCGACTATTTCCAGTCGCCCCGGCGTCCGGAAAATCAGCTCCCGCCAGAGGAAGCCGCGGCGAAGCCCTCTTCCGGGGAGACCGCCCGGAAAAACGAGGGACGCGCCCATGAACAGAAGCTGCGTTTTTCTTTTAAAGAGAAGCAGGAATTTGACACGATCGAGGACGACATCGCCGCACTCGAAGAGCGGGTGGAGGCCCTGACGGCCGAGATGGAGACCTGCGCCAGCCAGTATACGCGCCTCCAGGAGCTGATGAGCGAAAAGGAAGCCGCCGAAACAGAGCTGGCGGAGAAAATGGACCGCTGGGTTTACCTGACCGATCTGGCAGAAAAGATCGAAGCGCAGAACATACATGCCTCACGCAGCTGATCCGATCTGTCATTTATAGTAAACGACTTTAAGTCGTTTACTTTCGCGCCGATCGCGGGCTGCGTAAGCAGCCATTCCTTGCGCGATCGTGTGCATCGCCTGCTATAGTGAACTGACACGCGCCGCAATCGCGGCGCTCCACCACATATGAAAGAGCACCATGAACAAGAGTAAAGGCACAAACACACAACAGGATTTTTCCACCGGCAAAGTATGGCAGCGCATCGCCGCCCAGGCGATCCCTCTGACGATCGCCCAGCTGGTGCAGCTTCTATACAACATTGTCGACCGCATCTATATCGGACACCTGCCGGAGGTGGGCAGTCTGGCTCTGACCGGAGTCGGCATCACATTCCCGATCACAACGCTGATCCTGGCCTTTGCAAATCTGTTCGGCACCGGCGGCGCGCCGTTATTTTCCATAGAACGAGGCGCGAAAAATAAGGAAAAGGCCCGGGAGATCATGGGAAATGTCTTTACCATGATCCTGATCACCTCCGTGGTGCTGACCGTCCTCTGCTATGCCTTCCGCGTACCGCTTCTCTATCTGTTCGGAGCCAGCGACGCGACGATCCTGTACGCAGAAAGCTATCTCGGCATCTACCTGTTCGGCATCCTGTTCTCCATGATCGTCACCGGGATGAACGGCTTTATCAGCGCGCTCGGATTTCCCCGCACCGCGATGTGGACCACCGTCATCGGCGCGGTGCTGAACCTGATCCTCGATCCGATCTTCATCTTCGGTCTTTCCCTCGGAGTCCGGGGCGCGGCCCTGGCCACGGTCATCAGCCAGTGTGTGTCCGCCGTCTGGGTCATCCGTTTCCTGATTGCCGGCTGCAGCGATCTGTCCCTCCGGCCGCAGTATATGAAACCAGATCCCCGCATCATGCGCAATGTCCTGGGTCTGGGGATCAGCGGCTTCATGCAGCAGGCGACAAACTGTCTCGTACAGATCGTCTGCAATGTGACCCTGCAGAATTACGGCGGCGACCTGTATGTCGGCGTCATGACCATCATCAACAGCGTCCGCGAGATCGCCTCCCTGCCAGTCATGGGCCTCAGCAGCGGCGGCCAGCCGGTGCTGGGTTTCAATTACGGAGCGAAGCAGCCGCAGCGGGTGAAGGACGGCATCCGCTTCATGGCAGTGACAGGTGTTCTGTACACCGCGCTGATGTGGCTGATCATAGAACTGTTCCCCGCCGCATTCATCCGGATCTTCACCAGTGATACGCAGACCATCGAGGCCGGGATCCATGCCGTGCGGATCTATTTCTTCGGATTTATCTTCATGAGCCTGCAATTCATGGGGCAGTCCACCTTTGTCGGACTGGGCAAAGCCAGGCGGGCTGTGTTCTTTTCCATCCTGCGCAAGGTGATCATCGTGCTGCCGCTGACTCTCCTGCTCCCCCGGCTGGCCGGGCTGGGGACCGACGGCGTCTTTATGGCGGAGCCCATTTCCAACCTGCTCGGAGGGCTGGCCTGTTTTATTACGATGTACCTGACTTTATATCGAAAGCTATAGGAGGCCGCATAGGACAATCTGTCCCATGATTTTTACAGCAAATAACAAAATTCGCTTTCCATATTCTCCTTTTTTCGCTATACTATAGGGGACGGCAATCCAATCCGCCGTTCACGAAAGCAGCGATGCGCCCAATCGCGCAGAGAATGACTGCTCGTGGAACCCGCAAGGGGAAAGGGGGAACTATGAAAAGAAAACACATTTCCAGGCTGCTTTTTCTGCTTCTCAGCCTGACCATTCTGAGCTTCGGCCTGGCGACCGTATGCCTGGCTGATTCCACAGAGGGAAGCACCACAGAAGATGAATCCGGGGCGGAAGAGACCATCGCGGACGGCTTCTACACTGACGGCACAGGGACCTATTACTATCAGTCCGGCGCAGCTGTCACGTCCGCCTGGATCACCGACGGAGGGAAGACCTACTACTTCACCTCTGACGGCACGATGGCCACCGGGCTCCAGGAGATTGACGGAAGCCTCTATTACTTCTCCTCCGAAGGCGTCATGCAGAAAAGATGGGTCACCATCGACGGCAAGACGTACTATTTCAGCGTCACCGCCGTCCCCCCCCGCACCGGACTCCTGCAGTTCGCGGTCCTTCACACTTACTGCTCCACCCACGGCGGCATGAAGACCCGGTGGGTCACCATCGACGGGGCGAAGTATTATTTCAGTGTCAAAGACGGCGCCGCCATCAACGGTCTCCGGAAGGTCGGCGGAAAATACTATTACTTCACCACCAAGGGCAAGATGAAGACCAAATGGGTCACCATCGACGGGGCGAAATATTATTTCAGCGCCAAGACCGGTGTCGCCGTCTCCGGGCTCAAAAAGATCAGCGGCAGCTACTACTATTTCACCTCCAAGGGCAAGATGAAGACCGGCTGGGTAACGATCGATGGAGAAAAATATTATTTCGCTTCCAGCGGCAAGATGGTCCGCGACACACGCAAGACCATCGGCAAGAAGCTGTGCACCTTTGATGAAGACGGTGTTCTCGTCCGCTCTATTGATACGACGAAGCCCATGGTAGCGCTGACCTACGACGACGGGCCTTCCATTTATACAGATAAGATTCTGAGCGTACTGAAAAAATATGACAGCGTCGCCACTTTCTTCGTTGTCGGCGACCGGGTGTCTACCTACTCATCGACGGTGAAAAAAGCCTATGAAATGGGCTGTGAGATTGGCAATCACACGTACAGTCATGCGACGCTGACAAGGCTTGGCACTTCTGCCATCAAGAGTCAGATCTCCAAGACGAACAGCGCCGTGAAGAAGGTCACCGGTGTCTCCCCGGTCGTCATGCGGCCACCGGGCGGAAGCTACAATTCCACGGTGCGGTCCGCTGTGGGCATGCCTCTCATCCTCTGGTCAATCGACACACTGGACTGGAAGACGCGCAATGCCTCCTCGACGATTTCCGCAGTCGTAGGCCATGTCTCTGACGGGGACATCGTGCTCATGCACGACCTCTATTCCGCCACGGCTACGGCCTCCGAGACCATCATTCCTCAGCTGGTGAAGAAGGGATATCAGCTGGTGACGGTCAGTGAGCTGGCGGAATGCCGCGGCGGCATAAGCGCCGGGAGCGTCTATACACGCCTGCGTCCGTAATGAACGCAATCCATCGAACACGACAGAAAAAGGGGTGGTTACAGGTCACACCCTGGCCAGGGTAGATGAACCTAAAAGCCACACCAAGGAGCCGCTCTGTGAAGGGGAGATATAAATTCCCCCGGAATAACCTTCCCTTCGATCGGCAATGTTCCTTTTCACCACACCGCCGAGGCGATCATCACCATCACAGGCAGAGTTACGATCGATAAAATCGTACTGTTGCAGACCAACGCAGCAGCGTGGCCGGAGTCCAGCCCGCAGAGCTTGGCGAAGACCGCCGCGTTGGCTCCTGCCGGAGCCGCGGAGGCGAGAAAGACTGCCATGCGGATCTCATAGGACAGAGGCAGCAGCGTCAGCAGTCCCAGAGTCAGGGCAGGAATCAGCAACAACCGCACGGCACTGCTGACGTAGAGGCTCTTTTCGGTAAAAATATCCGCCAGCCGGCTCTGCGCCAGGTAAACGCCCAGGATCATCATGGCAAGTGGTGTGTTCATATTGGCCACGTACCCCACACAGTTTGTGATGATCGCCGGAATCTCCACGGGGAGTACAAACAGAATCACACCCAGCACAAAGGCAAGCAGTACCGGATTCCGCAGAACCTTGCCCGGACGGACACTTTTGCGGTCCCCGGTCATCATCATAACGCCGTAGGTCTGCTGCAGAATGTTGAGGAGCGCCACATAAGCGGAGACGAAAAAGACTGCCTCCTCCCCCAGCACCGCCGTCACCAGAGGAATCCCGATGAACCCGGCGTTGGAGAAGGCATTTCCCATATTTTCAATCTTCCTGCGGCTGCCATAGAGGACATGGCACACCAGAATTGAGAGAATCAGCGAAAGAAGGGCCGCGAGAAACGACCAGCCCAGAGCCGCTAGCTTCTCCGCGGAATATTCCACCAGATATGATTTCACGATCACCGCCGGAATCACCAGCGAGATCAGCATGCGGCTCAGCTCCTGATTCCCACTGTCAGTCACGATACCCAGGCGGTACAGCGTATAGCCCACCGCCATCAGCAAAAACATCACGATCGTCTGCTGCAGTACAATCCATCCCAGTTCCATGTTTCTGTCCTCTCATCCTGCTTACTCTTTTTCCAGGAAACTTTCTCGCGTTCGCTTTTACGTCAAAAGCTGCCATAGTAAACAGCAAACAATTTCTGCTGTTCACTATAACAGCTTCTTGTGTCTTCGACAAGCAGTTCTTCTCATTATCTGTTTATATGACGAACGGTGAGAGTTTACGGCTGTTAAATGGTCTGGTCTGGAAAATTCTCTGTGGGGCTGTTCAACTTGAATAAGCGGATGACGCGGGCCGATGCTTTGCATCGGCCCGCGGGGATTTACTGAGCTTTCTTTCTTCTATCTGCGATTTTCTTGGAGATAAGAGGGAACGAGGCGCTCAAAATGATGATCAGGATCATCACGATATCGATCGTGCTGGAGAAGAAGATGCTGACACTGCTGCTGAGCTGGAAAGCCCGGCGCATATTCCCTTCTACCAGCTCTCCCAGCACGAATCCCAGCACCACAGCCGGAACAGGGAAACCGAAGCGCTTCAGCAGGAAGCCGATGATACCGAACAGCAGCACCAGCCAGGAAGCGTACACATCATTGAGTGTGGAGAAGGCTCCGACCGCGGCGAAGACCAGAATGGCACTCGCCAGATACACCTTGTTAACACTGGTGAGCAGAATCAGCGGTCTCAAGACCAGCAGTCCAACAGCTGCCAACACAATCTGTGCCACAAACATACTGGCCATCAGCTTATAAGGAATTTCCGGATTATTAGTAAAGAGCAGCGGGCCACAGGAGATTCCGGCAATGGTAAAGCCCGCCATCAGAATCGCCGTCGAGTTGGAACCGGGAACGCCCAGAGCCAGCAGCGGAATCAGGCCGCCGGCGGGAACCGCATTGTTGGCGGATTCAGGCGCCGCAATACCACGGATATCGCCGGTACCGAAGGTCTCATTGTTCCGGCAGAGCATCTTTGTTTCCGAATAGGCAATCCAGGAAGCGATCGTGGCTCCAGCGCCCGGGAGAGCTCCGACCACCGCGCCGATGGCGCCACAGATCAGAACAATCGGCGTAACCTGCCGCAGTTCTTTAAAAGTTGGCCAGGTCATCTTAAACTTCTGACGTACGCCATGAGCGATTTCCTTCTTATAAGCCTGGCGAAGCACCTCGCTGACCGCAAAGAGTCCCACCATAACAGGAATCAGTTCCAGGCCGTCTGCCAGACGGTTGATGCCGAAGGTCAGACGCTGTGTCGAGGTAAAGGAATCCATACCGACGACAGCCAGCAGGAGCCCAAAGACCGCACCGATCAGACCCTTCCAGAAATTATCACCGGAGACAGCGCCCACCACACTGAGTCCCATCAGGGCGATCCAGAAATACTCGGTCGGACCGAACTTCAGAGCGAAATCAGCCAGCGGAATTGTGATGGCTACCAGAACCAGCACGGATACCATGCCGCCGAGGACACCAGAATAGAGGGAGATACACAGAGCCTTGCCGCCCTGCCCCTTCTTGTTCAGCTCATAGCCGTCCAGCACGGTAGCGGCCGCCGCGCCCGTACCGGGTGTCTTGATCAGAATTGCAGGAATGGAACCGCCGTACTCTGCACCCACATAGACCGCCGCCAGCATCGGCAGAGACAGCAGGGGATCCATGTTGTAAGTAAAGGGCAGCATCAGCGACATAGCCACCGAAGCCGAGATCCCGGGGATGGCGCCTCCCACGATGCCCCAGAGAACACCAGCCAGAATGTAAAGGAGGGTCAGCGGAGACAGACACTGCAGCAGTCCCTGAAAAAACAGACCAAACATATCTCACATCCTCCTTCCTACAGAAACAGGGTCGGCAGCTGCACACTCAGCGCCTCCGCAAAGAACAGGTAAATCACAATCGTAAATCCAATACTGAAGGGAATCGCACCCTTAAGTCTCGTCTTCCAGTCTCTGTCATCAAAATACAGGCACATGGCCAACAGGAAGATCACCGTCGCGATGGCGAATCCCGTAATGTTGAACAGCGTCAGATAAACGACCAAAGCCAGAATCACATAGAAGAAGGACCTGAAATCACGAATCTCTGCCTTTCCTTCTTTCTTTTCCTTCGTCTTGCCTGTCACGAAAAGTCCCACTGCGCCAATAGCAATCAGAGCACTCAATAAATGCGGGTACTTTGCCGGACCCACCGCGTCCAGCAGAGACGTCGGATAGGTGGTGGCCTCCCACCAGACATATCCGGCGATGATCAGCCAGACAATCGCAACGATGCGATCCGTATTAAAAAACTGTTTTACTTTGTCCACGTATACTCTCCTCTCACTGTTCCTCATCACGAGGCCGTACCGGTCAGGACATCCAGGTAATCTGTCACTGCATCAGCCAGCAGCTGATAGCTCTCGAAGAACTCATCACCTGTCTGCAGTACCGGCTCAATGGCGTTGGTCGACAGATATTCCATGAAATCTTCATCCTCGTAGCACTGTGCGAACACCTCATACATCCGCTCCACCAGCGCCGGATCCGTCCCGAGGGGAGCCGCGAGTCCTCTCGAACGCTGGAACACCAGGGAGAATCCGCTCTCTACCACAGTAGGAACATCCTCCAGAGAAGTTCTCTCCTCACTAAACGTAGCGATCAGTTTGATTTCACCGGCCTCAACCTCACCGGCAATATCCGCATATTCTCCGACACACACATCCACGAACCCGCCAAGGATCGCGGTCAGGCTGTCCGAACCGGTATCATAGGTGACGCGGTTCACGTTGATTCCCGCTTCCTGAATCAGGGCGACGCTGCAGACCGTGCTGGCACTGGTCGGCGCGTTGGTTGCCCAGTTCAGCTCGCCGGGGTTCTCCTCACAGTAGGCAATCAGCTCCTCCAGCGTATCATAGGGCTGGTCTGCCAGGCAGTAGATGTACTGCTGATCGACACCAAGTCCAATCACATACTCAAAATCTTCATAGGCAACCGGGCTTCCTCCGACGATGTCCGCCGTAACAACCGTTGTGGACAATCCCGCCAGCGTGTATCCGTCCGGATCAGCTTCCTGGACCTTGCTCCAGGTCGTCGCACCCGTGGTATCGATAACATTCTCAATCACGATACTGTGTCCGTTCAGCTTTCCGTCCAGGGCCGCCGCCATCTGGCGCAGGAAGGTATCTCCACCGGAACCGGCCTTGGTGTAATAAAGAATATGAATGTCCTCCTCCGGCCAGCTGGAATAATCTTCTCCGGAGGAAGCCGCCTCCGCAGTATCTGTGCTATCCGTGCTGTCTGTATCCTCCACGGCTGCCGCCGTGGTGTCGCTGTCTGAGCTGCTCGAACTGCTCGAGCTGCATGCCGTCAGGGATGCTGCCATCATCACTGCGAGAATAAGAGCCAATGCCTTCTTCGTCGTCTTCATAATGTGTCCTCCTGTACAATTAATCGAATCATCTGATTCATTGGTTTGGTGTCTCGAATCCGGCATCTGCTGTCTCAGCCGCCCGATTCAGATGTGAAATAATTTGTGTATTTCTAAATCCGTGCTTTATATATATATCAGATTTTCTTTTTATTAACAATCCCCTCAAAATTGCACGATTTTCTCGAAATCGCGCCAAATCATAAAATAATTTTATAGGTCAGCCAATTCCCTTTTCAAACTCATTCAACGCCTCCAGCCCTGTTACCCGGCTGCGTTCCGCCTGCGTCACAAACCGGTCGCGCATCTCCCAGGTGCCTCCTGTCTCCCGGATACACTGCAGGATGTCCTGCTCCGCCTTCATCCGGGCCCGGATCAGCGTCTGTGGAAAACGAACAATTTTGAATCCCATACGTTCCAGCTCCGGCGCTGTCTTTTTCTCTGTCGGAGTTCCTTCGATCACCGTGACACACAGCGGCAGCCCCAGACGCAGCATCTTCTCCAGAGCTTCCTCGGAGGGCGGCGCACTGACAAAGAGCATATCCGCCCCTGCATCGCGGTAAAGCTCCAACCGACGGAGCGCTTCATCCAGGCCCAGTGATGAGGCGGCATCCGTCCTGGCGATCACGAAGAAGTCCGGATTCGTCTGGGCCTCCCGCACGGCGCGGATCCGCCGACACATCTCATCTGCCGAAACCACCGATGTGCCGAAGAAGGCGCAGCGCTTCGGGAAGGTCTGATCCTCGATCTGGATGCCCGCTACTCCCATTTCCTCGTACTCCCGCGTCATACGATAGATCGGCATCGTGCCGCCGTAACCGGTATCCACATCAGCGAGCACCGGGAAATCCACGGCAAACAGGACCTCCTGAATCGCATTTCGATACTCCGTGTAGGTCGTGATACCCACGTCAGGCTGGCCGATCTTTGCATTGGTCAGCGCCGCTCCGCTGATGAAGGTAGCCGGGAAACCGGCGTCCTCGATCATCCGGGCCGACAAGGCGTCATAACAGTTGGGGCATACCAGGATGCCCGGCTTCGCAAGCATCTCCCGGAACCGTTTTGCTGCATTCTGATGTTTCATAGTGTCTCTCCTTTCGACGATACGCGTTTTGTATTTTCCCCCATCTTATCAGGCTTCGCTGATTTTTCAACGGTCCGGGTTCCGGCCTGACGGTCCTCATTTACATTTTTTGTTAAATATTTTTTATGGGTTTTCTTTCCTGATAAGATTTGACGCGAAATAGCCGACTTGCAATTTTCGCTTCAGCCGTTAGAATATGAGGCGGGAGGTGCTGTATATGAAAGAAAATAAAAAACCGCGGACTGCTATTGAACTGTTTCTTTATTTCTTCCGCATCGGATTTTTTACTTTCGGTGGAGGAATGTCGATCGTCGCCCAGCTTCAGACAGACTGGGTAGAAAAGAAAAAACGCATGACATCGGAAGAATTGCTCGACATTGTAGGCGTCGGACGCAGCATCCCCGGAACCATGATTACCAATGTCGCCTACCTGTTCGGACATCAGCTGGCCGGACCGCTGGGCGGATTCCTCAGTCTGCTTGGCATGACGCTGCCCTCGGTCATCGTCCTGGCTCTTGTCACCTGGCTCTACGAATATTTTGAGCAGGCGGTCTGGTTCACACGCATGATGACCGGCATCCGGGCGGCGATCGTCCCCATCGTACTCACCGCCGCCTTCCGGATCGGCCGGGGCATCACCTGGAATATCCCCGTTTATTTTTTCTTCGCACTCGCGTTCCTGCTCTCGGCTCTTGATCTCAGCCGTCCGCTGATCATTCTGCTGTGCGGAGCTGCTTCCTTCTTATATTATACGCGCAGGGGAGGTGACGCGATATGATCTACCTGGAACTGTTCTGGTCGTTCTGTAAAATCGGTTTTACCAGCTTCGGCGGCATGAGCATGGTACCGCTGATCAACAGCGAGATGATCGCGCACGGCTGGATGGATGCCTATCAGGTCAGCGATATCCTTGCCATCGCCGAGATGACGCCCGGCCCCAATGGTCTGAACTGTGCGATCTTCGCCGGACTGCGGGCCGCCGGACTCCTCGGCTGTCTCAGCGCCACCCTGGGAATCCTCAGTCCCAGCCTGACTCTGGCTGTCGCGGCCGCCTTTGCCTTCTCCCGTTTCAAGACCTCACCGGTATTCCGGCGCTTCATGACCGGCGTGCGGCCCGCCTCCCTGGCTCTGATCGTCGCCACCGTCTTCTCCCTGTGTCAGACCAGCTATTTCCCCGATGACAGCTTCTCTCTCCCGGCACTGCTTCTCGGAATTCTCGATCTCTGGCTCCTGCAATGGAAGCATGTGAGCATCATCAAGGTCATCTGCCTCTCGGCGGTTCTGGGACTGATCTTCTTTTAATTGCCCGGATAGGCTGCCCCCGGCAGAGTATTGAAGCTGTATTTCCCCTCCCGCCATTCCGTGCCGCGGGCGAACTGAACAAAGCTGCGTAATGTCTGAAGATTCTCCTTCTCCGCCTGATAAACGATGCGGATCTCACGCGCCAGCTTCAGCCCGCGCACCGGAATGATGTTGAACTTGTCAAAATCCCTTCTTCCGTCCAGCGAGGAGCGCACTACGAATCCCACTCCATACCCCATCGAGACCTGATTGAGCACATCAAGATTCCCGTAAACCTCCAGCACCACATTCATATCCTCCAGCCTAACCTTATTCTTAGCAAGCTCACGCACGAGAAGCTCCATGGTAAAGCAATCCAGATGCCGGATAATCAGAGGAAGCTTCCGCAGCTGTTTAAGAGTGATCGGGCTGGCGTCCCGGAACGTGGAGGCGCAGATCAGCACCATCGGATCCTGAAAGAAGACTTCCTCACGGAGATCATCGCTCTGCGTCATGGATTCAATACCTGTCACCACACAGTCATACTCTCCGTTCCGCAGCCCATTGCGCAGCTCCTTTCCCCGAAAAGCCTTCACCTGAACCTGACACTGCGGCCGAGTCGCGCGGTAGGAGGACATCAGCACCGGAAGAACCGAACTGGCCGGTGTAGGTGAGGAACCAACAATCAGCGGCTTCTCATCCGGCCCGATCGCGAAGGAATCCTTCAGACGCCCATATTCAGCCAGCGTCTTTCTCGCGAATTCTGCAAAGACCATCCCTTCAGGTGTAGGCTGAATTCTTCCCCGCTGCCCGGCATGCCGGTAAAGCAGTGTCTGGTTCATTTCCTTTTCCAGTGCGGAGATCGCCATACTGACCGCCGGCTGCGTCATATATTCCCGTCGGGCCGCCGCCGCGAAGGAGCCTGTATCCAGAACACTCAGATATACCTCCATCCAGTGAAAATTCATCTCTTTTTACCCTCTGTTCTTCTTGTAAAGCAGTCGTATCATCAAATATTTTTATGTTTTTTGATGCGTCTGCTGTTTTCTGTTCCTGCCTCCGGGTTCCTTTATAAAATTATTTTATGTATTTTTGCATTTCCTGTCAATTCCCCTCTTTTCCGGCCGATTGCATTTCCTCCGTTTAACAGATTTAATGAAGGTGGTTATTCTAAATCCGTAATTTTAAAATTATAACTGGAGGAAATTATGCGTATCACATTTCGTCCTCTGCTTGAATCCGGAA
>JAJQDL010000056.1:14355-17765 GCA_021202235.1 Lachnospiraceae bacterium | reverse complement strand
CGTCAGTGCCTGCAAAGTGGTGGTTTTTCCATATTGTCTTCCTCTGTTAATGGAAAAATACTCTCCGTCATTGACCATTTTCCTGATTACTGCCAGGCGGGACTCCAGCTTCACCATGTAATGTTTTTCCGGCCTGCACACGCCGTTTATATTAAAAAACTTTGCCATTTCCACTTCCTCCGCATCTCCGGATAATCAGGCTCTCCCTTTCATCTACAACGTCTCCCAGTCTGAATCACCCAGCATCTCTCCGCGCATCTCATAGAGAAGCTTGTAGTAGAAGGCCTGCCCGCCCTTGACGATGTTATAGCGGCGCATATCGCTGTAATGCTGGTGCCGTCCGAAGCTGCAGCCTGTCACATCCGCTTCCGCGTAACAGGTACGGCGCTTCTGATCAATGGCACCCTCTGCGTCGGCGCAGCCCGCACGATAGATATGAACCCCCGGCGCTCCGTCCCAGGAAAGCCCCAGAGCTTCTGTCAGCGCCTGCCCCACCGTCAGACTGGCTGTGTAGATATGCGTATAGCGTCCGGCCATCCGCGTGAAATCATAGACCCGGAAATTCTCCAGCCAGCTCTCATCCAGCCAGCCGTTCTCTCCTTCTTCTGAAAAAAAGATGCATACCGGGAAGGTTCGACGCGGACTGCGGATCAGATCCGCGATCTTCGGCACCTGCTCCGGCTTGAGGATGCGTCGGGAGGTGGAGCAATAGCGCACATCAAACACACCGATCCGATCGGCGATGTTGGAATAGAACCGTGGGCAGCTGAAATAACGATTCAGATAGTTCCGCCGCTCCTCCGCTACTGCGTATGAGTTCCTCACCTCCAGCATCTGCCGGCCGTCCTGTGCCAGATAGCACCGGGCCTCCGCCACCCACAGCTGCCCCGGCGCGTCGAGGTCCACATTCGTCACTTCCATCTCCCAGTAATCCTTCTCCGGCTCATAGCAGAATACCAGCCGATAGCCCAGCACATTCCGCTCCAGAGAGACGGGCTTCAGCGGCAGAGTCCCGAGAAGACGCCCGTATTTCTCATACACCCACTGATAGGCCAGCCGGGCTGCCTCCAGGCAGGCCGTGTGACGGTCATAGCGGTATGTACTCAGATTCACCCGGGCGCGAAAAACCGAAGACTTCTGCAGCGGTTTCATGGTGTGAAAAGCAATCTCTTCCCCCAGGGATTCATTGCCGTCATCGAACACATCCTTCTCATGAAACAGATGGTCCAGCCTCTCATCGTGGATCACCGCCTGATTCAGCAGCGCAGCGATCGTATTTACATTGATCGGGATGCGGCGGGGCTGGTTCAGAAGTTCACGGATCAGCACCTGCCGCTCCGTCTTGAAGAGACGTTTGCCGAGGTTATTTTCCCCCTTATCCTCATTCAGGAGCTCCTCCAGCTCCGGGTACATGGGCCGTTCCTCCATCTTCAGGCGATAATGCGCCTTCATCATACCGGCCCAGTTGCCCTCCTTGTACAGATCATGCCCGAGATTCTCAAACAGGGTTACCAGTGATTTATCACAGAGCTCCAGCGTAGCCAGAATGCTGTTAAAATAGCGGGCGAAGCTGTTCTTTCCGCTCCACAGCTCTCCGCCCTTATACTTCATATCATGCTCGATTTCATGCCATCCTTCGAAAAAGACCGTCTTGAGCTGGATCTCGACTGTGTCATCGATGCACATCCCCCAGGTCTCCTCCGAGATCTGCTTGCGCAGGTAATGAGGCAGACGGAACACACCGTTGATCTTCACGGGCTTGAACTCGATCTCGCTCATCTCGGACTCCGACCACTCCACCAGGGAGAAGAGATCTTCGAGGATATTCTGACAGATCTTCACATCATCTTCAAAATATACATCGATCCGAAGTCCGACCAGATCCTGAATCTTTTTCTCGCGGCTATACTCTTTGATCTGGTATTTACGGGACAGGGACTCTGCTGTCTTGATCCGGGAGAAGATACGATAATAAAGACCACACTGCTTCAACCGCTCCTCCACCAGATATTTTAATTCAGCCTCCACGATGGCCGGTACCTTCACACGGGCTTCAATTTCTTCTCTGGTATAGGTTATCTTCTCATTCATCAACATCATCTCCTAACCACGCAACAAAAACATCCGAAGACGCGCACGCCTCCGGATGCATCGTACTATCCACGATATTGTACCACAGGATTCCCCGTTTGCACAGCTAAATTCAAATTTTAATGAAAAATTCAGAAAAACTATGCAAACCTGTTCAATGCGACATCCTGTCGTAACTCTCTTTACTCCTCCTCATCCGCTTCATTGTCGAGCAGCGGGCCGTCCTTCTTATCTACATAGAGGATCCCGTCCAGATGATCGCATTCATGGAGAACACACCGGGCCAGGAGATCTGTCGCTTCGAGCTCGATCGGTTCCATCTCCACATTCTGTGCCCGTACCTTCACGTAGCTCGGCCGGGTCACCTGGGCATGCTTCCCGGGATCAACTAGGCATCCCTCCTTGCCGGTCTGACTGCCTGCTGTCTCGAGAATCTCCGGATTGATAAGCACCACCGGCGCGTTCTGTTCCTCACTGACATCCATGACCACAATCCTCTTGAGGATCCCCACCTGAGGACCGGCCAGACCGACACCGCCCACCTGGTACAGCGTCTCCAGCATGTCATCCACAACGCTCCGCAGCCGGGGCGTCATCTCCTTCACTTCTTTGCTCTTCTTGCGGAGCACCTCGTCTCCCATCTCACGGATATTGCGAATCGCCATTTTTCTCTCTTCCTTTCTCCGGCCGTTCGGCCTGCTATTTATGATACTCACTCAGAGAATATTTGTCAATCGAGCAGAAAGCCCGCACAGACCGTCCTCTGTACAGCCGCGAAAGCATCCTGTCATTATCGCACGCTGGCTTCGTCAGAGAAGATCCGCCTGCACCGCACAGTTCAGTCCGTCGAGACAGATGGCACGGATGTCAAGGAGCACCTGTCTCTCCTCATGCTTGACATAGATCATCTTCCGGTACACGTCCTGCACCTTGGCTACCCCTGCGTCAGAGGGACCGATCACCGTCGGCTCCTCACGCGCAAAGCGCTCCCGGATCTCCGCCGCCAGCTCGCAGGCGAAGTCTTCCGCCGCCGCCTCCTCGTCGCTGGTCACCCGGATCGACATCATGCAGCCGGCGGGCGGATAGTGCATTAGACGCCGATATTTCATTTCTTCCTTATAAAAAGAAATATAATCCTGCCGCCCCGCCAGAACGATGGCATAGTTCTCCGGACTGTAGGTCTGGATGACGACGCGGCCGCCGTTCTCCGCCCGGCCCGCGCGGCCGGCCGCCGGGGTCAGCAGCTGAAAGGTACGCTAGGATGCGCGGAAATCGCTGCGGTGCAGAGGAAGGTGTGCCGCCAGGCTGGCCCCCCGGGG
>JAJQDL010000056.1:13020-14345 GCA_021202235.1 Lachnospiraceae bacterium | reverse complement strand
CATCCCCCCGCTTCCGACGATGATATCGCCCTCCGCGGAGGAGAAGGCAGAGAGAATCTATCTGTTAGAATCGTTTTTTACATTCGTATCCAGATCCATCCGCAGGACCCGGGCCTCTGGGAACTGCTTCGCCACCAGGCTCTCCACCTTCTGCGTGCCGGTCCCGAACCCGGCAATATACGGCGAGCCGCAGACAGGACAGACATCCGGCATGGGAACAGTGTAGCCGCAGTAATGGCAGACCAGCCGTCCGCCCCGGTGCGAGGTCAGGGACACATCGCAGTGCGGGCATTTCATTACATGGCCGCAGGAGCGGCAGGAAACGAAGCCCGCATAGCCCCGGCGATTCAGAAAGAGTATAACCTGTTCTTTTTTCTCCAGACGATCCCGGATATTCTCCGCCAGTTCCCGACTGAAGATGCTCTTATTCCCCTCCCGCATCTCCTCCCGCATGTCTACGATGCGCACCTCCGGAAGATGACTTCCGGCCCGCGCCCGATGACGCAGGGTGAAGATCGCGTATTTCCGGTCCATGGCTGCCGCGAAGGTCTCCATCGAAGGGGTCGCGCTGCCGAGAACGACTCCGCACCCGGCGATGCGCCCCCGGGCTACAGCGGTCTCCACGGCCCGGTAGCGCGGCGCCGTCTCGCTGTTGTAGGCTCCCTCGTGCTCCTCGTCGACAAGGATCAGTCCCAGATTTGGGAAAGGCGTAAAAAGGGCGGAACGGGGGCCGATCATCAGATCGACCTGCGCCTTCCGCGCCTTCTCGAAGCTGTCATATTTCTCTCCTGCCGACAGGCGGGAATTCACGACCGCCACCCGGTCGCCGAAGCGTCGATAGAACCGCTGCAGGTTCTGATAGGTCAGAGAAATCTCCGGGATCAGGAGAATCGCCTGTCGTCCCTCCCGCCGGGTCCTCTCGATGAGCTCCATGTAGACTTCCGTCTTGCCGCTGCCGGTGATGCCATAGAGAAGGCAGGGGCGCGGAGTGTCCGAATGAATCTCTGCCCAGATGCCGTCCACCGCCGCCTGCTGCTCCGCATTGAGTGCCGGAGGCTTCTCTCCCGCCCCCGGCACAGGAAGCTGTGTCTGCTGCACGCGGACTGTCCGGGACTTCACCTTCCTTTTGGCGGGAAGCACTGTCTTCAGCGCCTGGATCATCGTGCAGCCATAGGTTTCCCGCATCCAGGCAGCCAGCCGGATCAGCGGCTGTTCGACGGAAATTCCCCGCTCCTCAACCGCCTCAATCTCCTTCATCTTCGCTTCCTCAAACTCCGGCGTATCCGTAAGCTCGACCAGGAAGCCGCGCACCATCCTCCCTCCGC
>JAJQDL010000056.1:2544-13010 GCA_021202235.1 Lachnospiraceae bacterium | reverse complement strand
CACGCCCACGCGCCTGACTCCGCGGACGAACGGAACCCGCACCGGCATCCCCACCTGGAGAGATGACTGCAGGGATTCCGGGATCCGATATTGAAAGGTGCGATCCAGACGGCTCTGAGAGATGTCGACGATCACGTTCGCATATTTCAATTCTGTTCCGCCTTTCCATCCCGCAGCGCGGCCAGGACCTCTCCCAGATGCATGCCGTTGGAGCCCTTGAGGAGAATCACATCGCCGGGGCGGCGGCAAACACGAATCTGTTCCGCCGCTTCCCGGTTGTTCTCACAGTACACGGCAGTGCGACCGGCTTCTTCCAGACCACGTCCAATGTTCTTCGCCAGATCTCCGACCAGAAATACTCTATCCACGGGAAGCTTCGCCGCATAGGCGCCGATCTGCCGATGATATTCCGGCGCGTCGGGTCCCAGCTCCAGCATATCCGCCAGCACAGCGATCCGCCGCCCGGCGGCCGGTGTCTCCGCCAGCACCTGCAGAGCGGCCCGCATGGAATCGGGACTGGCATTGTAGGTATCATCAATGTAGGTGTATCCGCCCTCCCCGAAGACCTGCAGCCTCCGGTCAAATCCATGGAACTCTGCCAGCTTTTCCGCGGCCGCCGCCATGTCCACACCGCACTGATCCGCCGTCGCCAGAGCCGCCAGCGCGTTCATGACATTGTGAAGACCGGGCACACCCAGAGAAAGCGCGAGCGACCTTTCTCCCGCCCGGACTGTGAAACAGGTCCGCCCGCCTTCCTGGTGAATGTCCTCCGCCCGGTACTCGTTCTCCGGTCCCTGCCCGAAGGAAACGGTCCGGAAGCGGCCATTGTCCCGCCAGGCCGGAAGCAGGTCATCGTCTCCATTAAAGATCAGCACATTGTCCGGTTCAAAGAAATCCGTGATGTGCAGCTTCTCCCGGCAAATATTTTCCCGGGATCCCAGGTTCTCGATGTGGGACACGCCGATGTTGGTCACCACGGCGATCTGCGGCCGCGCGATCGCGGCGATCCGCGGCATCTCCCCGGGCTCGCTCATCCCCATCTCCAGGACTGCCACCTCCGCCGACAGATCAGCCTCGCTGATGGTCAGGGGAACGCCCAGCTGCCCGTTGCTGTTGCCGTGTGTGCTGTAGACCCGTTTTCCGGCGGAGAGAGCTGCCGTGATCATCTCCCGGGTCGTGGTCTTCCCCACGCTGCCCGTGATTCCCACGATGGGCATAGTCAGCCGTTCCCGGTACCAGGCGCCCAGAGCCTGAAGCGCCCGGACCGTGTCGTCCACACGAATCCAGGGATGCGTGTCCTCCTTCTCCTCGTCCTCCGAGGTGAAGGTCGCCGCGGCTCCCGCCGCAAAAGCACCGGGGATGAAACGGTGCGCGTCCACCTTCGCCCCCCGAATGGGTACGAAAAGATCCCGCCCCTTCATGGTGCGGGAATCAATGCTGATATTCTCAATAAGCGTCTCCGGATCACCGCAGAGAAGTCTTCCCCCCACGGCCTCCACGATGTCTTTGGCTCTTACGTTCTTCATACTGCCTCCCACGGGACATACCGTCCCTCTTCACGTCACTGTCTGGCAGTCATTATAGCACATCGCGGCATGAATGCGCAGCGAAAATTTATAAATCCCGGAATTCACATTTCATTTACACTTTTTTTCTTTTATTCATTTTTTTCTCAAACTAAAGACACCACTTCTTCACAATTTACTGGTACCATTAACAGCGTCAGGAATCATATTCCTGAAATCGTTTTTCATATATTTTCCCCTTGGAAACAGGAGCCCTCCCCCCAAATGGCTCCTGTTTCTCTTTGTATAAGACGTTCCTGGCGGCTGAATTCGGAATCATTTCACGGATTCTTTTCCCGGAATCTCTTGCGTTTCTCTTTGCTTGATGGTATAAAATTAGATGCACATGATCGCGCAGGGAACATAGGAGACTCATGCAGCCCGCGATCATCATCCATGATCCGTGCGAAATATCCTGTGAGAGCGGGCGCGGATATCTCATAAGACATAGGAGGGCGACATGGCCAAAGATTACACCTTCAAAAACACCATCCCCCTGGCACCCCTGAAAATCATCGCCATGGAGAATTGCGCGGAATTCGGCAAAGCTGTCGACAACTACATCGTCGGATTCCGGAAAAATGACCAGGAGATCCTGCAGCAGCGGGAATCCACTATCGAATTCCGCGGTTACGACCGGGATTCCTATCTGGTGGAGACCAGCTGCCCCCGGTTCGGCTCCGGAGAAGGCAAGGGCATGATCCACGAATCCGTCCGCGGCTCCGACCTGTTCATCCTGTCCGACGTGACCAACTACAGCATGACCTTCCCGATGTACGGAAAGGAACACCGGATGTCCCCCGACGATCATTATCAGGATCTGAAGCGCATCATCGCCACCGCCATGACCTCCGCACGCCGTGTCAATGTCATCATGCCCTTCCTCTATGAGAGCCGCCAGCACAAGAGAACCAACCGGGAGTCCCTGGACTGCGCGCTGGCGCTGGAAGAGCTGGCAAATATGGGCGTGACCAATATCATCACCTTCGATGTCCACGATCCGCGGGTGCAGAACGCCATCCCGCTCCACGACTTCGACAGCTTTCCGGTCGTCTATCAGTTCATGAAAGCACTGCTGGGGAAGGATAAAGACATTCCGACGGATAAGAATTCGCTGATGATCATCAGCCCCGACGAGGGCGCCATGGGCCGGGCCGTGTACCTGGCCAACAACCTGGGTGTCGACGTCGGCATGTTCTATAAGCGGCGCGACTACTCCCGCGTCGTGAACGGCAAGAACCCCGTCGTGGCCCACGAATTCCTGGGTGCGGACGTAGAGGGCAAAACCTGCATCATCATCGACGATATGATCGCCTCCGGTGACAGCATGCTGGATACCGCCAAGGAGCTGAAGCGGCGCAAGGCCAAGCGGATCATCGTCTGCTGCACCTTCGGCCTGTTCACCTCCGGCCTCGAGAATTTCGACCGTTATTACAATGCCGGATTTTTTGACTATGTCATTACCACCAACCTGAACTACCGGATCCCGGATCTGCTGACCCGGCCCTGGTATCTGGAGGCGGATATGACAAAATATGTCGCCACGATCATCAACACCCTGAACCACGATGTCTCCCTGTCCAGCGTCATGTCGCATACGGAGAAGCTGCAGAGACTGATTCACAATTACAGGAACAGCTGAGGAGCAGGCTCCGGTTCTCTGCAGGGCAGCCAGATATAAAAATAATCCCCGAAAGAGGTCTTCTGAGAAGTGAACTCTTTCGGGGATTTTTCATTTCAAACCCAGGAACGCTCCCAATGTCCCGCGATGTCCGCCGCTGGCACGGTGTGAGAACAGCCACCGGGCATTGCAGGAGGTACACAGGTCCGTCACCTGCAGGTTCTTCTCCTGCACCCCTGCATCAAGCAGAATCCGCCGGTTGGCCGCCCACAGGTCCAGCTGATATTTTCCGCTGCCCTTTTCATCCATAATCTCCGGCCAGACTTCTTCTGGGAATATGCCGCGGAAGGCCTCCGCGACATCCTCACTGACCTCGTAGCAGTCCCGGCAGATGCTGGGACCGATGGCCGCCAGTACGTCCTCCGGGTGCGTCCCGAAGGCCTCCTTCATGGCGGCGAGCGTAACCTGTCCCATCCGTCCTACGGTGCCCCGCCAGCCAGAGTGACTCAGACCAATGGCCCTGTGCACCGGATCCAGGAAGAACAGCGGTACACAGTCCGCATAATGTGTCACCAGCGTGAGACCCGGTACATCCGTGATCAGGCCGTCCACGTCTGTATAGTCCCTCTCCCGGCAGAATCCCTTCCCCGCGTCCGCCTCCGTCACGCGGCGTACATTCGTCGTGTGCGTCTGTGCCGACAGCACCAGACGTTCCGGATCCACGCCCAGCGCGCACGCCATCCGGCGATAATTCTCCGTCACGTTCTCCTGCGTATCGCCGTCCCGCACCGACAGGTTCATCGAGGCACAGCAGCCCATACTCACGCCGCCCAGACGGGTGGAGAAACCGTGGCGCACCAGGCCGGATTCCTCCAGATGCGTGTAGACAAGATAAGGAACCCCATCTGTCTGCCGCTCCTGCAGGATGGGGCGCTCTCCCCGGCGCTGCCAGTGTATCTTTTCTGTTTTGGAATTCATGACCTCTTCACTCCCTGTGGGACCCTAAACATATGTTACCACATCTCCCTTCCGGTCAGTTCTCCCCATGGCATTTCCTCGTAGGGACCAAGTTTGCCACCATATTTAGCTGCCCGCTCTTCCAGCGTCTTATGACAAAACGTCTTAGGCAGTACAATATCTCCATTTATCACGTTGACGTCAAGATACTCATTTAGGCAAATACCCAGTGAATCCAATAATTCTTTCGACAGACGGATCCCCTGGCTGTTGCACCATGCCTTTACCTGTGCTACCCCATATGCTCCCTTCCCCTTTCCGCGTCTGAGAAAAGCAGAACAATTCGAACTCGTTTTCTTTTCGCAGCAGTGATCAATCAAACGACTTTGTATATACAAAGAATATATCTTATTGTCGATAAAAATAAGAAGAGGTTGAGTTTCTTATATAGACTCAGTTAAAATACGCTTCACAGATCTTCTTTACGATCAAGGCCGCCACAGAGCCGCCACAATCATCGTGTTAAAGATGGATGCCACAATCGTCTAATACCTGTTAAAATTTTCCATCAATGTTTCCGCTTCTTCCGGGCTAATATCCTCACGTTCATATTTTTCTTTCGTGTAATCGCCGGAGCCAAGACTAAATTGCTGCAAAAAACGTACTGTACCCACAGGGCCAAGTGCTTCATTTAAAGCTGCGTAGCCAGCCTTTCTTACCTCAATCGGATTATTTTGATTCACTTGCATCATTCAAAGTCACCTCCATACATTGCTTTACTCAAGAACTGCAACGGATTCATAACCTTAACACTCAGCTTTATTCGTGCTGCCATACGAACCAATTTATCATCTGTCGTAAGCAGAACATCCGCATTTGCTTCCTCTGCGCTGGCAATATGATAACTGTCAAATGTTTGGATCCGGGATATGCTTCTGATTTTCTCCGCTCTTCTCTTTATGTTTTCCGTAAAATTCACATAATTTCCGGCGATCTGATACAGCCGCATTACATTCTGTTGTCTTTCAATATTGCTAATCCTGGATATTTCTGAACTCAAAGCCGCACTGGCAATTATCTCACAATTCCCGGACTGGCCTTCCTTTAGGACCCACATGATGGTCTCACTCTCAATTCTGATTCGCTCCTGTGTCAGATCATCAAATGGTCTGTTATAGCAACAACAATCCAGATATATTCTCACAGCTTTATTACCACCTCCCTTGTACCACTCAGTTAAAATACGCCTCAAAGATCTTCTTCGCGATCGGGGCCGCCACAGAGCCGCCGCTGCCGCCGCCCTCCACGATGACGCTCACCGCGATCTGCTTGTCGGGATTGCTGTCCGACGTGGCATAGCCGATAAACCAGGCGTTGGTCTCCGCATCGCTGCTTACCTCGGCGGAGCCGGTCTTTCCGGCCGCGGTGTAGCCGTCGCCGGCCGCCTCGTCACCGGTGCCGTCCGACACCACGAGCTCCATCATGCCCTGCAGGATCTCCGCCTCTTCCTCCGTCATGATCGTCAGATATTCAGAGGATGTGAAGGATTCCACCTTGTCTCCGTACTGACTCGTCACGGAGCTGAGCAGGTAGGGCGTCATCATGACGCCGTCGTTGGCCACCGCCGCCGCGATCATCGCGTTGAAGATGGGTGTCACGGTCGTCTCGCCCTGACCAATGGAGGTCTGCAGGATATCCCACAGAGAATTATTATTGTCCAGGACGAAGGAGCTGGCTGTGCCCGGAACGCCGCCGCTCCAGGTCTGGTTATAGCCCACCGACTCACAGAGCTCATAAAAGCTGCTGAAGCTCAGCATCTGCCCCAGGTAGGCGAAGGCGCCGTTGCAGGAATTGGCGAAAGCCTCCTCCAGTGTCTGCGTCCCATGTACGGCGCTGTGAGAGCACTTGATCGTATAGCCGTCCACGGTATAAGAACCGGTGCAGGTGAATTCGAAGTCCTCCCAGCTGTTAGGATATTCACGGATGTACTCCAGCACCGTCAGGAGCTTGAAGGTAGAGCCGGGGGTATACAGCCCCTGCGTGGCCCGATTCACCAGGTTCGCGTCCGTATTGTCATCGCTGACCAGGGAGTCCCAGTCCTCCGCCAGCGTATTCGGATTGAAATCCGGCTTGCTGACCATCGCCAGTACCTTCCCGGTGGAGGGCTCGAGCACCACAACGGCTCCGTCATTGTCGCCCAGCGCTTCGTAAGCCACCTCCTGCAGCGTCACATTGAGCGTCGTGGTCACGGTATCTCCCACCGATTTATTGCCCTGCAGCGCATCGAGGATGCGCAGGAGCGGGTTCGTGTGTGATTCCAGCAGATAGCTGGCCGCCTGAGACTCCAGCCCGGCCACGCCATTGACTGTGTAGCCGACCACATGCGCGAAGATTCTTCCAAAGGGATAGGTCCGTGTCTCATCCCCGTCGTCGTCCACCTCGGTCACCGCCAGGGTCGTCCCGTCGGACGCCAGGATCTCGCCGCGGGTGTATTTATCCTCCAGAAGCGTCTGCCGCTTGGAATTGTAGCTGTTGTTCCGGTACGTGTCCGCGTCGTTATAGAGGAAATACGCCATGTAGCCGATGACCCCCACGAACAGCAGCGTCACCACCGTACAGACCGTCATGATCTCCTTGTTCGTCCGGCGCAGCTTCTGCCTCTCCTCCCTGGCGCGTGTTCTGTGCCGCGCTCTTTCCTCTCTCGATAATCTCGAATCCGTCCTCCTCGACGTGTTCCGCTGACCGCCGTCCCGTGCGCCGCTCCGGCTCGCTTCCTGTCCGGCTGCGGCGCGCGTCCTCCCGGCTGCGGCGCTGCCGCTCCTCGTACTGGCGGCGCTCCTCGTCGCACCGTTCTTCTTCCCGGCGCCGCTGCTCCTCGTAGTGTCTCTGCTCCTCGTATCGTCTCTTTGCGTCAAGCTCCCGCACCTCCTTTTCTTTCATCAAATGCAGTCCCTGAATGATTCCGATGATGATCATGGTGCTGAGCACCGAGCTGCCGCCGTAGCTGATCAGCGGCAATGTGATCCCCGTCATCGGAATCAGCTTCGTGACGCCCCCGACATGCAGAAATACCTGAAAGCCGAAGAGCACTGCCAATCCGAAACCGACCAGCTTATAAAACATCTCATTCATCCAGGTGGATACCCAGATCATCTGCAGCACAAAGCCCAGATACGTCAGGATCAGGCAAACGCAGAAGATTCCGCCAAATTCCTCCCAGAGGGCCGCGAACACCGCGTCGTTGCGCGCCAGAGGGATCGTCGTGGGAATCCCCTGATAGAACCCCAGTCCCAGCCAGCCGCCGGTGCTGATGGCAAACATACACTGAGCGATCTGATAGCTGCCGCCGCTGTAATCATAAAACGGATCCTGCCACATCTTCACCCGGGTCTGTACGTGGGTGAAGAGCCTGTAGGCCAGCACCCCCGCCACGCCGCCGCTCCCGAAGCCCGCCACCAGATACAGCGGCTGGTGCGTGGCCACAAACAGCATGAACACATAGGAAACAAAATACACCAGCGCACTTCCGAGATCAGTGGAGGCCACCAGAATCAGCACATGAATCGCCGCCACGATCGTCGTCACGACCACATTTTTAAAGGAAGTGCTCTTCTGCAGCATAGAGGCCGTGAAAAAGACAAACGTGATCTTGATAAATTCCGAAGGCTGCAGCGTGATCGGCCCCAGAGAAATAGACAGCTGCGCGCCCAGTGTCGTATTTCCGGTGCGCCAGACAACCGCCAGCAGGGCGATGCCGAGGATCCCGTAGAGCCAGGCCCATTTGGCCAGAACGTGCATGTAACGGATGACCACGGGAATCAGCAATGTCAGCACGAAACCGATACAGACGTAAAAGAACTGCCTCTGCGCATAGCTGACATCGAGCCGTGTCTGTTCCATGATGCCGATGGTCACCAGCATGATCGTATTGCTGATCAGCACGCGGGACCCGTGACGGTAAATCAGGCCGAAAAGCATATAGTAAACGAAGAAGACGACCACCTGAATGGTATAAAACTGCAGCATCTCCAGCTCTTCCGTCTTGAGATAGATGATCGCATATCCGAGAAACTGCAGCAGAAACGTCAGCCACATCTGTCTCCGACAAATGCGGTTCTGCCACGCCGGATCCAGACTGCGCAGCACATACAGATTCAATATGGTATAGAGAATCATGATCAGCAGCATCAGATAGCGGGAATATTCCAATATCAGATTTACCATCTATTCCACTCCCCTCGTAAAATGTCCCCGTGTGAAGCTTCCGGAGGGCGTCCGCTCGCCCCGCACATACGCCCAGAGGATTCGCCCCGCTTCCCCCGCCTCTTCATCGGTAAAGGAAAAACGGATCCGCCCGCAGGCCGCCGGCACCCGGGCGAGCAGCCACAGAGGAACACTGTTGTACAGAACGCTGTAGCAGAACCGGCAGCGGGAATCCTCCACGAAGAATGCCCCCTTCCGGTCACGCAGTCTGCGGAAGGAAGGCATCCGGAAGATATCCTCCTTCTTCCCCCGCGCTGCCCGGCATGTCCCCTGCGTCTTCCCGGTGCACTGCGCGGAAATCATCGCCGGAAGCCGCCCGTAGACGACCAGCTCACTGTCCTCATAGCCGCGCTCCGCCAGCTCTCTCTCCCGCGCCTCATAGGGCAGTGTCAGGATATCGGCCCCCAGAGACCACATGACCGCGGCGGCCTCCCGATTCCAGGTATACATCCCGGCATCAAAGATTCGCAGCCCCGGCAGGCCCTGTTCGCTCAGGAACCCGACCTCATCCAGGCTCCGTACCAGAAAACCATCAAAATGCGCCTCCACCAGCTCTCGTCCGTGCGCCGCGAAATACTCTCCGGTCTCTCCGCGGAAGATGTGAGGCAGCGCCAGATACGCCTTCTTCCCGGCACGCTGCACACGTGCGGCCGCCTCCCGCCATTCCTCCGGCTCCAGACGATCCCCCGGCAGGAAGACTCCGTCCACCTCCGGGACCGCCAGCACCTCCGGCACATGGTTCATATTCTCAACGGATACGTCGATAAGCACCACAGATCTCCTTCTCCAGGTCCGCCAGGACCTCTCTGCGCAGTCGGTTGAGGACACCTACCGGAAGAAATGCCTTCTCCCCGAGCTCCATAGTCAGCTCTTCAAAGACAAACGGCGCCTCCCCGGTCTTCCGCAGACAGCGCTCCACATCCTCCCGGGTCAGAGGGCGGCTCTTCGCCGGACTGACTTCGGGGCCGGTGCGCCGCACGGCCGCATCGCCGCATCGCACCTCGATAAAGACCGGCTCCCCGGGGTACATCCGTACACGTCCGCTCACGGACTCCTGATATTTCCCGGCGAGGAAAGCCTCATCCAGCTTTCGCAGCTGCTCTTCATCGGTCTCCCGGAAACGCGGCTTCTCCCCGGTATAGATCATCGCCGCGCCGTTATGCTGACGGAAATACCCCTCCGTGAAACCGCCCCGGTCGAACAGCTGCCGCAGCAGCTCCCGGTCCGCCTCGTCCACCCGGTATCCGGTGCGGCCGTGCGTCAGATATCTGTCAATGTATTTGCGATAGACGCCGGTAACCCCCGCCGTATAGCGGGGACTCTTCATGCGTCCCTCGATCTTCAGTGAATACGCGCCCGCCTCCAGGATCTCCGGCAGGATATCCAGCGTACACAGATCCTTCAGATTCAGCAGATGCGAGCCATTATAGGGAAGGCGGCAGGGCTGCGCGCAGCGCCCCCGGTTGCCGCTGCGTCCGCCGATCAGGCTGCTCAGCAGACACTGCCCCGAATAGCAATAGCAGAGCGCCCCGTGGACAAAGACCTCGATCTCCTGTCCCGTCGCCGCATGGATCGCCGCGATCTCCGGGAGCGAAAGCTCCCGGGGAAGCACCAGACGGCAGGCTCCCAGCTGCTCCGTCAGCCGGGCTCCCCAGGCGGAGGCCACCGTCATCTGCGTGCTGGCATGGATATCCAGTCCGGGAAAAGACTCCCGGATGAAGGCGAGCACCCCCAGGTCCTGCACGATCACCGCATCGAGCCCCTGCTGGTAGAGCGGTTCCAGATACTCCCCCAGCTCGTCCCGCAGCTCCCGCTCCTTCATCAGCGTGTTGACCGTCAGATACAGTTTCTTCCCATGCAGGTGCGCCAGATCGATAGCCGCCCGCAGCCCGTCCTCATCGGGGTTCTCCGCATACGCACGCGCCCCGAACCGCGGGCCTCCCATATAGACCGCGTCGGCGTCGGCCCGGGGGGCCCCCCGCCAGGGCTCGCCCCCGCCCCGCCGGCCCCGCCGCGCCCCCAGGAATTTGGGTGGCGCCCCCCGCCGAACGCCCGGGCGC
>JAJQDL010000056.1:0-2534 GCA_021202235.1 Lachnospiraceae bacterium | reverse complement strand
ATAGACCGCGTCGGCGTCGGCCCGGGAGGCCGCCGTCATGCTCTCCCAGGAACCGGCCGGAGCCAGCAGCTCACAGAGTAATTGGTTCCCCGAACCCGTCATTCCGCCGTCTCCTCCGAAGCCGCTTCCTGCTCCCGGCGCAGCTGCTCCGCCACCAGGCGGTGCTTCAGATCGTCGATCTCTCTCTCCAGAGACTCCATCCGCGCCTCCATCACATCCGCCCGCTTCTTCTCCCGGAAATAATCATCCGCCATGTTCATTTCCAGAAGCAGGTTGCGGTAATCCACCGACTGGCGCATGAACCCCCGCGTCTCCCGCAGCGCTCCCAGCTTGCTGTTAATATAGGTGGCGATCTTCTGGAGATACACTTCCTCCTCGAAGCCGCCCAGCGTATAGGTTCTCCCGTCGATCGTCACTTCAGTATATCTTTTCTCCATCATAGTATCTCCGCGCGGCGGCGCACTCCTTCCTGTGTCAGCCCCCATTTCGCAGGGGCGTAAGGCTGCAATAAGGCTTCCTTATACTCCGGGTACTTTCCGGTGCAGATGCTCACAGGCCAGCGGCGTGACCACCCGCCCCCGGGGCGTCCGGTTGATAAATCCATTCTGAATCAGATACGGCTCGCAGACATCCTCGAGGGTCCCCGCATCCTCGCCCAACGCCGCGGCCAACGTCTCAAGGCCCACCGGCCCGCCGGAAAATTTGTCGATGATCGCCAGCAGCACCTTCCGGTCCGTGGCATCCAGCCCATAGCGGTCCACCTCCAGCAGCGTCAGCGTAGAATCCGCCACCTCACGGGTGATGCGCCCGTCAAACCGCACCTGCGCGAAATCCCGCACCCGCTTCAGCAGGCGGTTCGCCAGACGCGGCGTTCCCCGGGAACGCCGGGCGATCTCCTGCGCCCCTTCCGGCTCGATCTCCACCCCCAGCACCTGCGCCGAGCGGTTGACGATAGCCGTCAGCTCCTCCGGCGTATAGAATTCCAGCCGCTGGATCACGCCGAAACGGTCCCGCAGCGGCGCGGTCAGCATCCCGGCCCGCGTCGTCGCACCCACCAGCGTGAAATGCGGCAGATCCAGGCGGATCGAACGGGCGGAAGCCCCCTTGCCGATGACGATGTCGATCGCGTAATCCTCCATCGCCGCATAGAGCACCTCCTCCACCTGCCGGTCCAGCCGGTGAATCTCATCGATGAACAGCACATCCCCCTCCTGGAGGTTGTTCAGCACCGCCGCCATCTCCCCGGGCCTCTCGATGGCGGGACCGGAGGTGATCTTCATATGAACCTCCATCTCATTGGCGATGATTCCCGCCAGCGTCGTCTTGCCGAGGCCTGGCGGCCCGTAGAACAGGATGTGATCCAGCGCTTCCCCGCGGCTCTTCGCCGCCTCAATGTAAACCTTCAGCGTCTGCTTGATCTTCTCCTGCCCGATATAGTCTGCGAGAAGTTGCGGCCGGAGGCTGTTCTCGATCCGGCTGTCTTCCTCGGTCAGCTCTGTATTTATAATGCGTCTCTCCATAACAGATCTACTCTTCTATCCATTCTGATAATAACGGCACTTCACAGTCCTTCCCGGTGCGCCTTCCGGCTGACGATTCCTGCTTCAGAACAGCGACAGCCCCTTCAGTGCCTGCTTCAGCAGCTCCTCTACATCCATGCCATCCGCGCCCTCGACGCCGCGAACCGCCCGCAGCGCCTCCGTCGCCGAATAGCCCAGCGCCGTCAGGGCCTCCACGGCCTCGCCCTTCGCATCGGAGGCCGCAGCCCCTGAAGACACGCCCTGCGCGCCGTGCTCCAGCCGCTTCTCGAAGGCATCCTCCAGGTTCAGCTTGTCCTTCAGTTCCAGAATCACCTTCTGCGCCGTCTTCGGTCCCAGCCCCGGCGCCCGGGCGATGGCCTTTGCATCCCCCGAGAGAACGGCAAAGCGCAGATCATCCGTCGTCATCACAGACAGGATGCCGAGCGCCACCTTGGGTCCGATCCCGCTGACACCGAGCAGCATCCGGAAGATCTCCCGGTCATCCCGGGTCAGAAACCCGAACAGCTGCATCGCGTCCTCGCGCACCTGAAAATGCGTGTAGATCCGCACCTCCTCACCCAGCGGCGGAAGCTGCCCCACCAGAGACTGGGGCACACGGATATTGTAGCCGATCTGCCCCGCCTCCACCACGATGGACTCCGCATCAACAGAAATCAGCTCTCCTCGTACATAAGAAATCATGACGTTCTCCTCCGCCCTTCGGCGGCCGCTCCGCCTCCTCCGCTCCCGGATATCACAGGGCATATTTATGTTCTACTATAACATAGGGCCGGGAATAAATCAAGGGACGCGAACATTCGTTCGCGTCCTAGGTCCGTTCCTCTCTTATAATAGTTTCTGCATCACATGGGCATATTATTATTCGCCTAACAGGAATCGCTTTCTCCTGATTTCCAGAACTGTTCAGGCGATTAATCTCCTAACAGCCTCTTTTCTTCGTCTCTCTCTTCCAGCAGTCCGGTCTACCGAATCGGATCCAGACATGAGTGGACG
>JAJQDL010000206.1 GCA_021202235.1 Lachnospiraceae bacterium | reverse complement strand
GCCCGTAATAGCTTGTTGTTCAAGGCATATCCTTTCTTTCCCCCCTGTTTCAGATGAGTTTATTTATATCTTCCCTGAGTGAATCTTAGCATCCTGAAACAACAGCGTCAATTTTTAGAAACATAATAATTATGACTTTAGAGACACAGTTTTTTTAATGTAAAAAGGCCGACCGATTTCCTGGCAGAGATAATCGGTCGGCTTCGTGTCGAAAGAAAATGTTTTTGCGCTCATGTGGGAGTCTAAACCCGGTAGGAGAGCAGTGGAAAGGTTTTACCGCAGGTACAGCTCCGTTCCGCGGGAATCCACGGTCAGGGTATCTCCCTCGGAGACATCCCCGGCGATAATCTTCCGGGCGAGCAGAGTCTCTACCTTCCCCTGGATATACCGCTTGATCGGGCGGGCGCCGAAGTTGGGATCGTAGCTCTCCTCGATGATGGCGTCCTTCGCCTCATCCGTGACCTGAACCTTCAGCTGCTTGTTATCCAGCCGCCGCTGCAGGTCCTTGATCTGCAGATCGACGATCTGACGGATCTCCTCCCGGCGGAGGGGCTTATAGCAGATAATCTCGTCAAGACGGTTCAGAAATTCCGGACGGAACTGCTGCTTTAACAGGCGGTCC
Source organism: Lachnospiraceae bacterium (assembly GCA_021202235.1). Lineage (GTDB taxonomy): Bacteria > Bacillota > Clostridia > Lachnospirales > Lachnospiraceae > UBA3305. The sequence continues at coordinate 17,310 of JAJQDL010000206.1, read as the reverse complement.
ACCTGGTCCAGCGCTTCCTGGGAGATCGTCCCATCCGGCTGGATGCCCTCAAGAAGATACTGGGAGCCGAGGTTGCTGGTCAGGATGATGATCGTATTCTTAAAGTCTATGGTGCGGCCCTGCGAATCGGTGATTCGCCCGTCGTCCAGCACCTGCAGCAGCACATTGAATACATCCGGGTGCGCCTTCTCTACTTCATCCAGCAGGATGACCGAGTAGGGCTTCCGACGCACGGCCTCTGTCAGCTGGCCGCCTTCTTCGTAACCCACGTATCCGGGAGGCGCTCCGATCAGACGGCTGACGCTGAATTTCTCCATGTATTCGCTCATATCGATACGGATGATGTTGTGCTCATCGTCGAAGAGCGCCTGTGCCAGAGCCTTGGCCAGTTCAGTCTTGCCGACGCCGGTCGGCCCCAGGAAGAGGAAGGAACCCAGCGGGCGGTTGGCATCCTGGATTCCGGCACGGGAGCGGAGGATCGCCTCACTGACCTTCTCCACAGCCTCGTCCTGACCGATGATCCGCTGATGCAGGATGTTTTCCATATTCAGGAGTTTCTCGCGTTCACCTTCCATGAGCTTGGAGACCGGGATGCCCGTCCAGCGGGCGACGATCCGCGCGATCTCCTCTTCGGTGACTTTGTCACGGAGCAGCGAATCGGAGGACTTGGCGGCCTCGCCGTCGGCTTCCGCCTGGGCCAGCTCGCTGCGCAGAGCAGGCAGGCGGCCGTATTTCAGCTCGGCAGCCTTGTTCAGGTCATAATTTCGCTCAGCCTGCTCGATCTCGGCATTCACCTGCTCGATCTCCTCACGCAGCTTCTGCACGCGGCCGATGCCGGACTTTTCGTTCTCCCATTTCGCCTTCATGGCGTGGAACTGCGAGCGCATCTCCGCCAGCTCCTTCTGGATGTCCTTCAGATGCTCCTGGGAGAGCTTGTCGTCCTCTTTCTTCAGGGCCGCTTCCTCGATCTCATGCTGCATGATCTTCCGGGAGAGTTCATCCAGCTCGGTGGGCATGGAATCCATCTCGGTGCGGATCATCGCGCAGGCCTCGTCGACCAGGTCGATGGCCTTGTCGGGCAGGAAACGGTCGCTGATGTAGCGGTCGGAGAGTGTAGCGGCGGCGATCAGAGCCTGGTCGTGGATCTTCACACCGTGGAAGACTTCATAGCGTTCCTTCAGGCCGCGGAGGATGGAAATGGTGTCCTCCACGGTGGGTTCATCCACCTGCACCGGCTGGAAACGCCGCTCCAGAGCTGCGTCTTTCTCGATGTACTGGCGGTACGCGGCCAGCGTCGGGGCGCCGATGCAGTGGAGCTCGCCCCGGGCCAGCATCGGTTTTAACAGGTTGCCGGCATCCATGGCGCCGTCGGTCTTGCCGGCTCCTACGATGGTGTGCAGCTCGTCGATGAAGAGGATGATTTCGCCCTCGCTCTTGCGGATCTCCTCCAGTACGGCTTTCAGACGCTCCTCAAATTCGCCCCGGTACTTGGCCCCGGCTAGCAGCGCTCCCATGTCGAGAGAGAAGATCTTGCGGTCTTTCAGATTGGAAGGAATATCTCCAGCCACGATCCGCTGGGCCAGTCCCTCGGCGATGGCCGTCTTGCCGACGCCGGGTTCACCGATGAGGACCGGGTTGTTCTTCGTCTTCCGGGACAGGATGCGGATGACGTTGCGGATCTCGCTGTCACGGCCGATGACCGGATCCAGTTTGTTCTCTTTCGCCATCTCCACCAGATCCTGGCCGTATTTGCTGAGAACGTCGTAGGTCTCCTCCGGGTTTTCATTTGTCACATGGGCGTTGCCGCGGATTCCCAGCAGAGCTTTTTGGAATTCCTTGCGGCTGATGCTGAAGGTATTCATAATCTCCTTCATGTCCTTGTCAGGAGCCTCCATCATGGCCAGCATCAGATGCTCCACGGAGACATATTCGTCCTTCATCTTCTTCGCGGTGTCCTCCGCGCCGGTCAGAGCCCGGTTCAGGGCCTGGGACAGGTACAGGTTGGCGCTGTCGCCGGAGACCTTGGGATAAGAAGCAATGAGGGAGTCCACCCGGGAGAGAACCTCGCGGGGATCGATGGTCATTCGTGTAAACAGCTGGGGGATCAGTCCATCCTCCTGCGTCAGTAGAGCGGACAGCATGTGCATCTCCTCAATCTGACTGTTCTGGTTGCGGATGGCGACATTCTGGGCTTCCTGGATCGCTTCCAGGGATTTCTGCGTAAATTTCTGTGCATTCATAGTCTGTGCCTCCTTATATATTTCGTTTTCGTCTGCACGGATCGCGGGATGTGTAAATGGCCGGTTTCTGCACGATCCTGTGCATTATCATGTTTCCCCTCAGATCACGATAAAATTCGGATCGGCGAGGCAGGTTCGATAGCGATTTTCTATGCGCTCGGCCAGAGTACTGGCCGGAAGTGCCAGATTGGCAAAATACTCTTTGATGCAGCCATCAAGCATCTTGATGTAGGAAGCGATGGCTTCCCCAACATCCTCCCCGGAGCAGGCGGGGAGATTGACCGGGTGATACAGTTCCCGGGTCAGACGGCCGTCCTCCCGCAGGTATTCGATTCCGTCGGGAAAATATCGCGCGAGATAGTGGCTCTCCAGAGCGATCCAGATCGCAAAGAAATCGTTCAGTGTGTCGATCAGCTGGCGATTCTGCGTCCGGAAGGAAATCTTCAGGCGTCCGGTGGCCGGTCCGGCGCTGCGGTACAGCTCCAGACTGTAGCGCAGGGTAGGCTTGTATTTGTAGCGCAGGGGGCTGCGGATGGAAACCATGGAATCCGAGGACTGATTGAGGATCTGAAACGTCTCATCCATCAGCTTCTCCATGGAGTCGAAAATGTTCCGCATCTGCATCTCCGGTGTGGCCAGAGAGACCCGCTCGGCCAGGATCTGGTTGATCAGATTGGAACGGCTCGTATTGTTCTCGTAGGCCAGTTGGTCGATGGCGCGCACCACATCATCGGACAGAACGAGGCTGTAGACGCTTTTCTTCATGATGGCAGATCTCCTTTCTCTGGAAGTTGTCTTTATTCTAGCATGAACAAATAATTTGTCAACAGTTTTATATAAATTTTTTTACGAATTAATAAAAACAAAAACGAGAAAATCGGGTTAAAATAATTAGGCACCTTGACATTTTCGTGAAGGAGAGGTATTGTTTAGGTACCGAAAAAATGAATGCGGGATAGATTTGCCGAAATATACGGAGGAAGTTGCAAAGATGTACGATCATGTCAGGCAGGAAAAAATGAGTGAACATCAATGTCCGGAACCGCGGACGCCGGAGGAGCGCCTGAACCGCAGCCTGCGCCGCTGCGGCCACTATTTGTACCATCATTCAGCGGGGCAGCGCCAGCGGATGGTGCTGCGGCTCCTGGAAGAGAACGGAACCATGAGTCAGAAGGACATTCAGGAGTCTCTGGATATTCAGCCTGGATCGGTCAGCGAACTGATTTCCAAGCTGGAACGCAAGGGACTGGTGGAGCGGCAGCGGGATGAGGATGATCGACGGCGTGTGACGCTGCATCTGACGGAAGCGGGGAAAGAAGTGCAGCGGACGGACCGTGATACCTGGATGCGGGAGAGCTATCAGGTCCTTTCCGGGGAGGAAATGGAGCAGATGACACGTCTGCTGGAGCGGCTTTTCGACAGCTGGGAGGGAGTGTGAGCAAATGAAGCAGATGTTTTACTATCTGAAGAAAGTCCGTTTCATGGTGATTCTCTGTATGGTGCTGAAGCTGGTGGCTACGGTGCTGGAGCTGCTGATTCCTTATGTGATGGAATATATGGTTGATGAGGTGGCGCCCGAGAAGGATCTTCGGCGGGTAATATTCTGGGGCATTATCATGCTGGCACTGGCCGTGCTGGTACGCACGATCAATGTAGGTGTCAACCGCCTCAGCGTGCGTAACGCCATGCAGGCCACCTATGAGATTCGCCGGGACCTGTTCTGGCATTCACTGAATCTCTCCGGTGAGCAGACGGACGTCTTCGGGCTGCCCTCGCTGACATCCCGTATGACCTCGGATTCCTATAACGTGCAGGATTTCCTGCGCTCCTTTCAGACCATGGGGATCCGTTCCCCGATCATGCTGATCGGCGGTATCGCCGTTACCATGACCATGGATCGCGGTCTGGCGGCCATCCTCTGTGTGATCGCGCCGATTATGGTCGCAATCACCATTGCGGTATCTGTGCGGGGAATCCCCCTGTATGAGAAGGTGCAGGCAGGACTGGATGATGTGGTGCGTATCATGCGGGAAAATATTTCCGGGATCCGCGTGGTCAAGGCTCTTTCGAAAGAAGAATATGAGGAGCGGCGTTTTGCCGGTGCCAATGAGACCCTGACCCGCAGAGACCGGAAGGCCAGTATGATCATGGCGCTGCCCGGGCCTCTGATGACGCTGTCGCTGAACCTCGGACTGACGCTGGTGGTGGTCGTGGGAGCGATCCGCGTCAACAATGGCCTGACGAAGCCCGGCGTGATTCTGGCTTTTCTTACATATTTTAATATGATCCTCATGGGCGTCAACGGCCTGAACCGCCTCTTTATGATGATGTCCAAGGCCAACGCGTCTTCCCGCCGGATCGCGGAAGTCATTGCCCAGCCGCTGGGTCTGGGGGTTTTGCCGGTAAAAGAAGCGCCCGGAACTAAGCGGGAGGGGTATATCGTCTTCGACCATGTGTCCTTCTGCTACGGGGAACGGGAGACGAGGAAGCAGGAACACATGAGTCTTCTGAACGTCGATTTTGAGATAAAAAAAGGCTGCTCGCTGGGAATCATCGGAGCCACCGGCTGCGGGAAGACCACGATCGTGAACCTGCTGATGCGTTTTTATGACGCGACCGAGGGGCATGTCTTCGTGGATGGACAGGATGTGCGCTCTTATGAGCCGGATGATCTGCACCGGAAATTCGGCGTGGCCTTTCAGAACGATGTGATTTTCGCGGAATCTCTGAGTGAAAACATTGATTTCGGGCGAAATGTGGGAGAGGAGCGGATCCGAGAGGCGGCAGGCGATGCCTGCGCCGCGGAATTTATTGAAAATTATGCGGATGCATATCAGCATCAGGCAGCCATCCGCGGCGCCAACCTCAGCGGCGGCCAGCGGCAGCGGGTGCTGATCGCCCGGGCGCTGGCCGGGGAGCCGGACATCCTGATTCTGGATGACTCTTCCAGTGCGCTCGATTACCGGACGGACGCCGTCCTGCGGAAAACGATCTGGGAGAAGTACCGGGAGACGACGACCATCGTGGTGGCGCAGCGAGTCAGCTCTATCATGAATCTCGATGATATTCTGGTGCTGGACGAGGGACAGGTTCTGGGATATGGGACGCATGAGGAACTGCTGCGGAAGTGCCCGTCATACCGGGAGATTTATCAGCATCAGATGGGGGAGGGATGAGAGATGGCGAAGGTTTCTGCCATGAAAAAACCGAAGGATGCGCGGGGAACGCTGCGGAAGCTGCTTTCATATCTGTCTTCCTATCGCAGAATTCTTCTTCTGATCGCGGTACTCTGTGTCATCGCCAATGTGCTGGCGCTGCTGGGACCGAGTCTGGCGGGGTCCGCCATCAATGAGGCAGCGGCAGGGGCTGGACAGGTCAATTTCGAGAGAGTCTTTTATTACGCGGAAAGAATGCTCTTCTGTTACCTCGTTTCCTCTCTGCTCACGCTGGCGATCAACCTGATCATGATGCATGCCAGCAAGCAGGTGGGGCGGAAAATGCGGGGCGACGTGTTTGACAAGCTGATGCGGCTGCCGGTGGGATATTTTGATCAGAATCCGGCCGGTGATATCATCAGCCGTGTGTCCTATGACATTGACGTAGTCTGTACCTGTCTGGCCACAGATGTGACACAGATCCTGACGAGCGTGGTGACGGTGGTCGGCTCCTTCTGTATGATGTTGGTTATCTCGCCGAGCCTGTCGGTGGTGGTTCTGGTCACCATTCCGATCTCCGTGGGGTATACCGTATATATGCGGGGAAAAACACAGCCCCGTTACCGGAAACGGTCAGCACAGTATGGTGTGATGAACGGGTTCGTGGAGGAGAAACTTACTGGTCAGAAGACGATCCAGGCTTACGCCTATGAAGGCGCGATCGGAGACGCGTTTGACCGGGTGAACCGGGACGCTGCCGATGCATATTATGACGCGGAGTATTATGGTGTGGCAATCGGACCGACCATGGGCTGTATCAACAATATCTCTCTGGGACTGATCTCCATGCTGGGCTGCGTGCTGTATATGACGGGAAATGTGACGCTGGGGCAGATCTCTTCCTTTGTCCTTTATTCCCGTAAATTTTCCGGGCCGATCAACGAGATCGCCAACATCATCAATGAGCTTTTCTCTGCGCTGGCCGCCGTCGAGCGGGTGTTCAAACTGCTGGAGGAAGAGGAGGAGACCGCAGATCGCCCGCTGGCGCAGACGCTGACGGAAGTACGGGGTGATGTGGAGCTCTCGCATGTGAGCTTCGGCTACGATCCGGAACGCCGCATCCTGCATGATCTGACTCTGCGGGCGGATGCCGGGAAGCTCATCGCTATTGTCGGGCCCACCGGAGCCGGGAAGACGACCATCATCAATCTGTTGATGCGTTTTTATGATGTGGATGAGGGGGAGATCCTGGTGGACGGAGAGGATATCCGGAACTATACACGGGCCAGTCTGCGGAGCGCTTATGCGATGGTCCTTCAGGATACCTGGCTGTTCCGGGGGACGATTTTTGAAAATATTGCCTATGGCAAAGAGAATGCCACGCAGGAAGAAGTGGAGGCCGCGGCGCGGGCGGCTCATATTCATCCCTTTATCATGCGCCTGCCACAGGGCTATCAGACCGTGATCAGCGAGGACGGCGGCAACATCTCCAAGGGGCAGAAGCAGCTCCTCACCATCGCGCGGGCCATGCTCTATGACTGCCGGATGCTAATCCTGGACGAGGCGACCTCCAACGTGGACACAGGCACCGAGCAGGAGATTCAGGACGCCATGCTGGCGCTGATGCGCGACAAGACCTGTTTTGTCATCGCGCACCGCCTTTCGACCATCCGGAATGCGGACCGCATCCTGGTTGTGGACGGCGGCGATGTGGTGGAGCAGGGCACCCATGAGAGCCTGATGGCGCAGAAGGGCTTCTACAGCCGTCTGTATTAAGCGCAGTTTGAGTGACGGCGTCGTGTGTATTAAGAACAGCGGAGAGCTTCCCTGTCCCGGTCGGGGCACGGTCAGCTCTCCGCCTTTGTTTTTCGCACCGAAGAAGGGGTGCAGCCATAGATCTCCTTGAAGACGCGATTGAAGAGCTTCTGGTTGGTGAAGCCATTCTCCTCCGCCAGATCGGCTACCGGCGTATCGGTGCGCAGCAAATCCTGATAGATGTGGGCAACCCGCACCTCGTTCACATAGCGCAGAAAGGAGGTACCCATATTCTGGCGGAAGAAGCGGCAGAAATATTCCCTGCTCAGCCCCATGAGGTCAGAAATCTCTCCCAGGGAGACAGGCTCCCGGAAATGTCCCTCTACATACGTGACGATCTCCCGGAGGCGGCGGCTCGTCAGAGGGCTCACCTGCGTCAGCTCCGGCGCGGCCGTGCGGACGGAAAAATGACGGATGAGAAGTGCGAGAATTTGGAGCGTCAGTCCCTCGGACTCCACCGAGGCGGCCGCCGGTTCCCGGATATAGAGCTTCGTCAGCTCCTCCAGCTTCCCGCAGACCTCCTGATAGGCGGCGAGATGCTCTTCGTCGACGTCCTCCGGGCAGCAGTGAATGTGATACAATTCGATATCCGGCATATATTTTGTCAGCAGCTTCTCGGAAATATGAATGCACAGAAACATACAGGCGGCGCCGTGATAGTAAGAACTGTGGAGCTGCCTGGGATTGACGACCAGGACATTCTGTCTGGGAATGCGGTATTTCTGCCCTTCTACAGTGATCTCCGTCTCCCCGTTCAGCGGATACAGAATCTCCAGTTCCTCGTGCCAGTGCAGCGGGTGATACCCGCCGGGTGCGGTGTGATAGGCGATGTGGATCCCCATCTCGCTGATCTCGTGAAATGTTTCGTAATATGGCTGACTCATAAGGCTTCCCCCTCTCCGCCCTGCGGGCTGCTTACAGTATTCGTAAATGGTGTCTGTACATACAGGATCTTTTATGTTTTCCCATATATACCACAAAAAGGGAGTCGGGTCAAAAGATATTTCGGTCAATATCGCCTTAATAAGGACGGTTGAGGGAACCTTGGGAAATAGCGGTCGGTGCTTCCTTCTTTAATCAGGATCTTCCCGGCGCATACGTGCGAAGAAGACGCCTGTCGCAATACAGATGACAAGACACAGAACAAAGAAACCTGCCACCAGGAGACGTTCACTGAGGGAAAAGGCAAGGAAAAAGCGGAAAAAGTTATCCCGAATGTTGTCCCGGAGCAGATTCACAGCCATCAGTATCAGGAAGAACAGTCCTGCCCAGAGTCCTTCCAGCCAGGGATTGGAGTAGCGAAGCTTCCTGGCGGGAAGGCTCCGATCCAGGTACTCGAGGCCGACAGCAAGAATCAGGCAGCTCCCCCAGCAGATGCCTGTCACGGCGTTCCAGGCGGGCAGGAAGCGATCTTCCGCGGCCAGAAAGGGTACGTAAAAAAGAAGGACAGCGATAATGGTCAGAATCCGCAGGGTAAGCTGAATTCCATACAGCCGCTTTAACCCCAGTGCATCGATCAGAAGCCGGTCAGTCTGTACCGGATATTCTTCCGCCGGAAATTTTTCCCCGGCCAGTAGCTCGCTGACACTGATCCCAAGCGTATCACATAATGGTTCAAGGAGCCCGACATCCGGGAAGGAGCGGCCGTTTTCCCATTTCGATACGGCCCGGTTTGTCACACCGAGCATTTCCCCCAGCTGCTGCTGCGTCAGTCCTTTCTCCCGGCGGCAGGCAGCGATAAACGTTCCGCTTGTCTTCATGTCCATGCAAATACCCCCCTTTCTGTTGGTTGCATTATGCCACAGGAAGGGGGGTTTGTCACTCTACCGGCGGTGGAATCCGGTTGTTTTAAGGATGGACTGCTTTTAAGACAGATTGATTTTGCGTGTGTAAAATGTTACTATACCAAGGTATACAGGAATAAAAGTTGGCAATGGAACGGAAGAAATATGAATCGAACCTACTGAAGGTGATTCGGTTTATGGCCTTAAAGACAGTATGGGAGGCAGATGATATGAAGAAAGACAGTCAGGTGCAGACGGGCATCTGTTACCTCATCGGCGCCGGGGACTTCGGGGACGGCACTCCGGCTCCGCGTCCGGAGGATCTGGTGATCGCCGGGGACGGCGGCTTTCGGCACTGTCAGGAGCGCGGCATCCGGGTCGATCTGACGGTGGGTGATTTCGATTCACTGGGATATCGTCCGGATCACCCCCATGTTCTTCAGCTTCCGGCAGAGAAGGACGACACGGATATGCGGGCGGCCCTGAATCTGGGGTGGGAGAGAGGGTACCGGGATTTCCGCCTCTACGGCGGCACCGGCGGCCGCATCTCCCACACGATGGCCAACATTCAGCTTCTGGCTGAGCTGGCAGCCCGCGGCGGCCGGGGTATCCTGGTGGGAGAAAATTCCTGGTACCGGGTTCTGCGGAACGATCACTGGGATTTTGATGGCAGTGAGACTGGATATCTCTCCGTGTTCAGCCTCAGTGATCGGGCTGAGGGCGTATGCGAGCAGGGATTAAAATATGAGGTGCAGGACGTGACCCTGACAAATGAATATCCCGTGGGCGTCAGCAATGAATTTACCGGGCGTACGGGGTTTGTCTCCGTCCGTGAGGGAACGCTTCTTCTGATCTGGGAGAGAAAATAAAACTCTTTACCGATTTTCAACTCTCATGAATTCTCGTCAGATCGCATTAGATCTTTCTCCAAAAATCTTTTCCGCGATGCGGGTCAGCGGCGGGGTGGTCTGCCGGGAAATCATGCCGACCAGGAACGCCGCCGCGATTGTTCCCTCGCGCACTCCATACAGGCCATGAAGAAACAGGAAGGACAGGATGCAGGCAATAATAACCAGTGTTGTGTCAACGGTTACCTTCATGGTGCTGAACTTCACGGGAGTCACCTGACACAGGGCGAGGACCAGCCCTTCTCCGGCCAGCGTGACGAGATCGGCCACGACTTCGAAGCTAACGCCGACGGCCACGAGAACGATGCCGATCAGGCAGAATATCCACTTCACGGCATAATTGCTGCATACAAGCGGGTTCAGCGTCCATACGGCGAAGTCAGTCATGTACCCAAAAATAAATGCGACCGGCAGCTGCAGAAGCTGGAGCAGCTGATAGCGGCGGCGCAGAAGCAGAATCTGCAGCAGGATAAAGGCGCAGTGCATCAGAATGGTGATATTTCCCACGGTCAGCGGCGTGATCTCACTCAGCACATAGGGAACGCTGGAGATCGGCGAGGTGCCAAGCCCCGCCTTGATGGAAAGCGCTACGCCATAGGCCATGATCAGGAGACCGACCAGCAGAAAAAGAGCGCGTCTCACCGGCTGGCGGTTTTCTCTCTTCGTTGTGGCGGGACTTTCCCGCCTGTTTACCTGTTGCTTCAAAACCACATCTTCTTTCCTGTAAATTTTCCAGGGACTCCTCCGGCTGCGATGTGTGTCCCTGGAATTTGTTTTTTATCATAGCACCGGAACACCAGGATGACAACTGTTTTCAAGATGTGGCCGAGCATCAGTCTGTTCAATGATCGGGCTCAATAATATGCACAAGTTCGCAGCCGGGAATAACATCTTTCCGCACGATGCGAATAACATCCTGAATCAGGTTCAGCTTGATATTATTGGGATTATAGGCCGCGACACACTTTCTTGTCTGCGGCATATTTTCAAGCGTGCAAAAATCAAGGTTCTGTTTCTGGGAAGAATTTTCATCAATCTGCAATATGGAACCGGATACCAGCTGAACTCCTAACCCTTTTGAAGTTAACTGAAAGCCGGTATGGAGGTTGTTTACGGTGATCGTTCGGGACGGTTGAATATGATTATTTGCGATCAATTCTTCGTAACTGTTGTAAAGACCGTTATTTACATGCGGAATGATAAATGGGAGGCCGTTTAATCTTTCCGGATCAGGAAGCAGATAGGGAGATGCGGCGGAATACTCTGTCCGCTGTGAAGTGGGAATCAGTCCATACTTTTTATGGGCAATCAGAAATATCTTTTCATCCATCAGGTCTATCAGCTCAACATTTGAGACCGAAGCCGGAAGAACACCAAATACCACGTCGATCTGTCGATTTTGCAGGGCTTCACTCATGGCAGTTTCGCTGCTCTGAATAATCTGAACATTGACATTGGGGTGAATCGAACAGAAAACAGGCAGAATCATGGGAAGCCAATGGTGGCCTCTGACCTGACCGATTCCAATAATCAATGTCTGATCCGGTTTATCTATAAGCTTCAATCCGCTGCGGAGGAGCTGCTCGGAGACGGCTATTTTTTTCATTTCGTCAATATAGTATTGTCCGGCTTTCGTCAATAAAACAGGCGTCTTGCTGCGGTCGAACAGCTTAACTCCAAGATCAGCTTCAAGCCGATTTAGATACGCGGTAAGAGTCGGCTGAGAGATATACAGCCGCTTCGCGGCGCGTGTGATATTTTGTTCCTCTGCTACAGCAAGGACATAATTAAGCTTATCGTATAACATATCTGATCTCCTCCGACATTCTCACTGCTTTCACAATAATTCTCTCTTATTATAGAAATTTTCAGGAAAAAAGTAAAGCATGGAAATCTTTTGCATCATAGAGAAAATTTATGGATTCAAAGAGTGAAAACTATGGCATAAAATCGGGACAATAACCTCATCAGAATACAATATTGGACTATTTTCGACAGTGATGTTACGATGCAGATACATAGAAACACGCACGGAGAGGAGGATTCCTGTGAAAATTACGGATGTACGTGTGGAGCATTATCGCTGGCCGAAAGCAAAGCCGATAGCAAATGGGAAACATGTCTACACTCACAATGATTTGAATCTGTTAATCATCGATACTGATGAGGGAATCAGTGGTTATGGGTGCAGCTGGGCTATTGAATTTGCGGAAAGTATGGGAAAGGCAATTCTTGGTGAGAATCCCTTAAACCATGAACGGCTGTGGAGGAAGATTTATGTCCCCAAATTTATCGGACGCCGGGGGACCAGTGCCAAAACTGTCTCGGCTATAGATATGGCATTGTGGGATATTAAGGCAAAGGTGGCGGGAATGCCCCTGTATCGTCTCCTTGGCGGGTATCGTGAGAGCGTTCCCGTATATGTGGCCGGAGGGTATTACGCGAAGGATAAGGGAATAAAAGAGCTGCAGGAAGAAATGGCGGAATATAAAAGCTGGGGCATAAATGCAGTTAAGATGAAGGTTGGCGGAATGTCCATGCGGGAAGATGCAGAACGTGTCAAAGCGGTTCGCCGTGTAGTTGGTGATGATACATTTTTGATGCTGGATGCAAATTGCAGCTATAAGTATTTTGAGGCGATCGAGTTTTCCAAAATGGTGGAAGAATATCATCCGTATTGGTTTGAGGAACCGGTAGATGCCGATGACTATGACGGGTATCGGAAAGTGGCGGCTAAAAGTATGATTCCTCTGGCAGGCGGAGAGAATGAGGTGACCCGATTTGGTTTTCGTGATCTGATCAATACTCAGGCAATCAGTATCCTGAATCCGGATGCAGCCTGTCTGGGCGGCGTGACAGAGTTCATGAAGATTGCCGGATACGCTGATGCAAATGGAATTATGATGAGCCCCCATGGACAGCAGCAGATACACGTTCATCTGGACTGTGCGGTTCCCAATGTAAACTTTGCAGAGTTTTATCCGCCGCAATATGATGAAAAAGTATATGAAGCATTTAAAAATCCGGTTGTATTCAATGAAGACGGTACCGTAAGCCCCAGCCAGGCTCCGGGAGTGGGACTGGATATTAATGAGAAGGTTCTGGCGCCAAACCGAATCGGATAATGAAATGAGGGCATGTGAATGAAGATTACTGACGTAAAGGTTTTACGGGCAAATCGAAGTGTATTTTGTAAGATTTATACGGATGAAGGAATTACAGGACTTGGCGAAAGCGGTGCATGGGGATTTCTGGAAGCTTCCGCGCAGGCAATTTTGACGATGAAAGAGTACCTGATCGGGAAAAATCCGTTGGATATCGAACATCACTGGCAGTATTTGTATCGTTATTCTCATTTTCGCGGAGCAGCGGTTATGGGGGCAATATCAGCTATTGATATTGCGCTGTGGGATATTGCCGGGAAATATTATCATGCACCTATTTATCAGCTTCTTGGCGGCAAATGCCGTGATAAGGTGCGGGTCTATAATCATACCGCTGGAAGAACTGAGGAAGAACTGATAGAAAATGCAATAAAAGGTGTAGAGGAAGGCTACACAGCCTTAGGACACTTAAATCCGTACCTGGATGAACCCCGCACATCTCCCTACGAAGATAACAATACAGCCATGCTGTATAAGGCAGAACGCAGGATTGCAAAAGTACGCGAGGCAGTGGGAGAGGAAGTGGATCTCTGTCTGGAACTTCACCGACGACTGGAGCCGGGGCTGGCCGTACAGCTTTCTGCCCGGCTGGAGCAATATAATCCGATGTTTCTGGAAGACCCGATTCGACCGGACAATTTTGATGAAATGGGAAGAGTGGCATCCCAGTGCCGGATTCCGATTGCTACGGGCGAGAGGATTCATACGGTTCACGAGTTTTCCATGCTTCTGGAGCGGAATGCATGCAGTTATGTCAGAGCATCCCTTGGTGTCTGCGGCGGCTTTACCGGAGCAAAAAAGATTGCTGCGGTCGCGGAGGCACATCATAAGAGCCTGGTGCCTCATAATCCGTTAAGCCCTGTGATGACCAACGCTTTGGTGCATTTCGCAGCGGCAACGGATAATGTTGCCATCACTGAATATCCGAATCCGTATTCTGCATCCACAGCGGATCATCTGACAGTCAGTGGAGTACGGCTGCGGCAGAGCGAAATGGTAAACCATATCTGTGAGTTTAAGAGCGGCTATTTGATGGTGCCGGAGGAAGACGGCCTTGGAATTGATGTGATTCCGGATCTGGAACAAAAATTCCCCTTCCGTCCTCATAAGGTTATGACACGGTTAAACGTAGACGGATCCATTTGTGATCAATGAGGAGGGAGAACATGGAACGGCTGCTGATAAAAAATGTAGTGTTAATTGGGAGTGAGGGAAAGCAGCTTCCGGCGGTTGATATTTTTGTTGAGGATGGATTGATAAAAGATATTGCCGGTGAAATCACGCCTCCATCAAATTGTGAAATCATGGATGCAGAGGGAGCTTATGCGTCAGCGGGCTGGACAGACGCACATACGCATATCATCTGGGGAGAAGATTCCCCCCAATTAGATGACAAACTGATATACCCCCATGACGGGCTGACGTGTATTGTGGATGCGGGAAGCTCAGGCCCGGCGGGATATGAGGAAGTCCATGAAAAGATGAAGAATTCTGACATACAGATAAAGGCATACCTGAATGTAGCAAGGAATGGTATCAGTATGTCGGGCGGAGAATTAAAGTCCATGGATTATCTGGATAAAGACATGTTTTGTAAAACACATGAGAAATATCCGGATGAGATCATTGGTGTGAAAATCCGCATTGACCCCAGAGTGAATGTCAACATTATGGCATCCCTGGAGGCCACAAGAGAAATCGCAGACAGGCTGAATTTGCCGATGATTGTACATCCCAGCCGCTGCCCGGAAAATCTGGAAACAATCCTGCCGCTGTTTAAAGAGGGCGATGTGTTCGCACATACCTATTCTGCACTGGAACCATGCATTTTGGATAAAGATGGAAAGGTAAAAGAATGTGTGTGGGATGCGAGAAAACGCGGGGTATGGTTTGACTTATCACATGGAAGCGCCAATTTTTCATTTGATGTGGCAAGACAGGCGATGGATCAGGGATTCGTTATTGATACAATCTCTACAGATCTTCATACCATGAATCTGAAGGGACCGGTCCGCAGCATGACAGATGTAATGAATAAGATGCTGTGTCTGGGGATGTCTCTGGAGGATATTATCTGCAAAGTAACAAAAACACCTTTGGAAATGCTTGGAATTCAGGATAAGGATTTTGATGTAAAAAACGGACGGCCTGCAGATATTACCATCTTTCGCGAAGTATCGGGGGAGTATACGTTTCAGGACAGCTACGGAAATACGGCGGAGTCCTGCAAGCGGATTGAAGTTGCGGCGACGGTTTGCGGACGTTCACTTTATTTCCCGAGGCACTGTGTTTTTTATCACAATAAATAAGATGAACAAAGTCAGGAGGAGAAAAACAAATGAGTCAGTTAACAATATGCTTAATCATTTTTGCGTTGACAGTGGTCGGCTATTGCAGCGGCCTTTATAGTCTTGCAACTATTTCATTAACATCCATGATGGCACTTACTCTGACGGGTTGTCTGGATGTAGGGGAAGCTCTTGGATATTTTTCTAACAGTACCGTAATCATGATTGGCGGCATGTGTGTGGTTGCAGCAGGATTTAACAGGACATCTTTTTGCATGAAGCTTGCAAACGGTATTTCCGATATTTCCAAGGGGAGTATTAACAAACTCATGTTTGGCTATGTGATCATTGGTGTTCTGCTAAGTCAGTTTATTCAGAGTCCGCTTGTAGTGTTTGGAATCATTTCGCCTATGCTGATTGCTTCTGCGGAGGCTATGAATATCAGGCCCAGTAAAGTAATCTTTCCGGTAGGTGTTGCTACGATTGTGACATGCTGTACTCTGCCGATAGGCGCTGGTGCTACGATTTCTACAGAGTTAAATGGTTATATTGAGTCGTATGGCTATACGGCACATATGGTGGGATTTCTGGATCCGATGAAGGCACGTCTGCCCCTTCTGATTATTTCGATACTCTGGTTCGCACTGATCGGACCAAAATTTGCACCGGATCTGGATGTGAATGACACGCGAAAAAGCGAAAAGAGGACAACTGAAGCAGCAAAATTATCTTCTTTTGCGGAAATTGCAGGAATCGTGATTTTCTTCGGTGATGCGCTTGCATTGATGTTTGCCAGTAATTTAAATATGCAGACCTGGGAAATCTGTGTGATTGGCGCGTTGCTGATGGTACTCTGCGGCGTTTTGAAACCGCAGGAGGCAGCGAAAGCAATCCCGATATCCATGCTGATTCTGATTGCCGGGGCTCTGGCAACAGCAGGCGCTTTGAGTGCGACCGGTGCAGGGGATATGATCGGTGATTTCATTGCAAATCTGGTGAGTGGCCTTGGCGGTAACTCTTACCTGATTGGACTGATTTTCTTTATTATTCCTTTTATACTGACGCAGTTTATGAGCAATCGCGGCACAATGCTGATCTTCCATCCGATTGCCATAGCAACCTGCGCCAGTATCGGAGGAAATCCGGTAGGTCTGATGATCTTGATTCAGGCGGCATGCCTGTCAGCTTTCATGACGCCCATGGCAACCGGAGCTGTTCCGTATATTATGGATCTGGGTGGATATAATCAGGCACAAATGGTAAAGCAGGGTGCACTATTTTCGGTTGTTGCATGTGTTGTATCAGTGGGATGGATTATGACGCTCTTTCCAATTTTGTAAAAACTGAAAATTTGATGTAAAGGCCGATGCGAAAGCGTCGGCCTTTTGCAGGTGCGATGTGTCGATGGCTGATGGCCTCACACCAGCTCCGCGATGCCGCTGACGCCGACAAAGATCTGCGAGATCTTAAACCAGGTGCTGTAGTCGGTGACACCGGTGGCGGGGAGACCGAAGACACTCTGAAATGCACGGACGGCGTTCTGTGTGGCGGAACCATAGATGCCGTCGACAGCGATCGTAGGAATGGCCGGATAGGCGCCGGCGATGGTATTTAGCTGCTCCTGGAGCTGCATGACCTTCTGCCCGGTCGAGCCGACGGTCAGATCGGAGCCGGGCCAGGAGTAGGGGATGCCGGAGATCTCCTCCGCCGTGTTGATGTAAATGGATTCCCCGTAATAGTAGCGGAGAATCTGAATCGCCGAGTAGCCGCTTTCCGCGAGCGACTGGGAGCCCCACTGACTCAGCCAGTTGGGACAGCTGACCCGCCGTCCGTCGCAGTACTGAGTGAGGATTGGTTGTTTCTCATTGGGGCGGGAGAGATAGGCCGTGAAAAGCTCATCCACGATGTCGGAGATGGTCTGGAATATGTTCGGTCCGTAGGTCCAGTTCTGCTCAG
>JAJQDL010000050.1 GCA_021202235.1 Lachnospiraceae bacterium | reverse complement strand
TCGGCCGGTGACCGTCTATCTGGCCCGGGAGCGGGCGGTCAAACGTTTGCCCGGCGTTCGCCGTCCCGGCGAAGAGGACGAGACTCTCATTCGTCAGCTGACAGATCGCTTCGGGGCGGAAAACATCCGTACTGTCGAAAAAAAGCTTGAAGAAGCATGGAAAATGAGATAAACTAGCAGAAAACTTCGCAATGATTCATCAGAAAGGAGCCGTCATGTCAGAAGAAGTGAAAACTATCGGAGTGCTGACCAGCGGGGGCGACGCCCCCGGAATGAACGCCGCGACCCGCGCCGTTGTCCGGGCGGGCATCGCGGCCGGACTGCAGGTGAAGGGAATCAAGCGGGGGTATGCCGGTCTTCTGAACGAGGAAATCGTGGAGATGGACTCCCGGAGCGTGGCGGAGATCATTGAGCGCGGCGGGACCATCCTGTATACAGCCCGCTGTGCGGAATTTATGACAGAAGAGGGACAGAAACGCGGTGCGGAGATCTGCCGGAAGCACGGCATTGACGGTCTGGTTGTGATCGGCGGCGACGGTTCCTTCCGGGGCGCCGGGAAGCTGGCAGAGCTGGGCATCAATACGATCGGGATTCCGGGGACCATCGATCTGGATATCGCCTGTACGGATTATACGATCGGATTCGATACGGCCATCAATACGGCGGTGGAGGCCATTGACCGGATCCGGGATACCTCCACGTCTCACGAGAGAGTCAGCATCATTGAAGTCATGGGACGCCATGCCGGGTATATTGCGCTGTGGTGTGGTATTGCCAATGGGGCGGAGAATATTTTGATCCCGGAGACCTATGACTACGACGAACAGAAGATCATTGAACAGATTATTCGCCTGCGGCGCAGCGGCAAGACACATCATATTATCGTCAACGCTGAGGGCGTCGGCCATACGATGGAGATGGCGGCCCGCATCGAGGCGGCGACAGGCATCGAGACCCGGGCGACGATCCTCGGATATATGCAGCGCGGCGGTTCGCCGACATGTAAGGACCGGGTATACGCTTCGATCATGGGAGCGAAGGCGGTGCATTTGCTGAAAGAGGGGAAGACGAAGCGGGTGGTTGCTCATCAGGGCGGTGAGTTTGTGGATTATGATATCGCAGAGGCCCTAGCCATGACCAAGGAGATCCCGCCGGATTTCCAGACGGTGAGTCAGGAACTGCTTCGGGTATAAGGCAAAGCGCGAAAGAGGGGGAGGTGAAGAGCCGTGGCGCAGGAGAAGGAAGAAAGGGTGCCCGTGATTTATCACGCAGTGACAGACTGTAATAAGGAGTCTATAGTGAAGGATGAGAAAAAAACGGCGGAGGAGCTGTACGAAGAGCTGGTGGAGACCATACGCAGATACCACCCTTCCGACGATCTGAGCCAGATAGAGAAGGCATATCGGATTGCCCAAAAGCAGCACGAAGGGCAGCTGAGGAAGTCCGGAGAGCCCTATATCATTCACCCCCTGCGGGTGGCGATCATTCTGGCGGAGCTGGAGATGGATAAGGAATCCATCATCGCCGGGATTCTCCATGACGTCGTGGAGGATACGGATATGACGCTGGAGGACGTGGAGCGCGAATTCGGCTCCGACGTGGCTCTGCTGGTAGACGGTGTGACCAAGCTGACCCGTCTGTCCTGGGACGCGGATAAGACGGAGATTCAGGCGGAGAATCTGCGGAAGATGTTTCTGGCCATGGCCAAAGACATCCGTGTCATCATCATTAAGCTGGCAGACCGTCTGCACAACATGCGTACTCTCCAGTATATGAAGCCGGAGAAGCAGAAGGAAAAGTCCCGTGAGACGCTGGAGATCTTCGCCCCGCTGGCCAGTCGGCTAGGTATTTCCAAGATCAAGGTCGAGCTTGATAACCTGGCTCTGCAGTATTTACAGCCCGAGGATTACAGTAAGCTGGTGGAGGATATCAACCTGAAGAAGGAAGCCCGTGAGGACTACATTCAGCAGATCGTGGACGAGGTGCGCGGTCATCTGGAGACGGCGGGCATCAGGGCAGAGGTCTACGGCCGGGTCAAGCATTATTTCAGTATTTATAAGAAGATGCTGGTACAGCAGAAGACGCTGGATCAAATCTATGATCTCTTCGCGGTGCGGGTGCTGGTGGACACGGTGCCGGACTGCTATGCGGTCCTGGGCATCATTCACGAGATGTACACCCCCATGCCGGGGCGCTTCAAGGATTATATCGCCATGCCCAAACCGCACCGCTATCAGTCGCTTCATACGACGCTGATCGCCAAAAACGGTACGCCCTTCGAGATTCAGATCCGTACCTACGAGATGCATAAGGTGGCGGAATATGGTATCGCGGCGCACTGGAAATATAAAGAGGGCAAGGGCGGCGCGTCTCTCTCCAGCGAGGAGGAGAAGCTCAGCTGGCTGCGCCAGATCCTGGAGTGGCAGCGGGATATGTCGGATAACGGGGAATTCCTCACCTCCCTGAAGAGCGATCTGAACATGTTCTCGGAAAATGTCTACTGTTTCACGCCGAACGGAGATGTGAAGAGCCTGCCCAAGGGCTCCACGCCGATCGATTTCGCCTACAGTATCCACAGCGCTGTGGGCAACAAGATGGTGGGAGCGCGGGTCAATGACAAGCTGGTGCCGATTGATTATGAGATTCAGAACGGCGACCGGGTGGAGGTCATCACCTCGCAGAATACCAGAGGGCCGAGCCGCGACTGGCTGAATCTGGTGAAAAGCCCACAGGCAAAAAACAAGATCAACCAGTGGTTAAAGAAGCAGACCAAGGAAGAGAATATTGTACGCGGCCGGGATCTGTTGGAGCGTTACTGTAAAAATAAAAATATTTCTTTACCTGAGATTTCCAAACCGGAGTATCAGGAGAAGGTCCTGCGAAAATACGGTTTCCAGGAATGGAACGCGGTGCTGGCAGCCATCGGCCACGGCGGCATGAAAGAAGGCCAGGTCGTCAACAAGCTGCTGGAGGAGAAGAAGAAGGACGAGCGGCTCCATCTCACCGATGAGGATGTGCTGCAGGCGGTGACCGAGGGAGACAAGAAACCGGAGTTAAAGAAGACCGGCAAGGGCATCGTGGTCGAGGGCCTGGATGATCTGGCGGTGCATTTCTCCCGCTGTTGCAACCCGATTCCCGGCGACGAGATCGTGGGCT
The DNA here is from genome assembly GCA_021202235.1 of Lachnospiraceae bacterium. Taxonomy (GTDB): domain Bacteria; phylum Bacillota; class Clostridia; order Lachnospirales; family Lachnospiraceae; genus UBA3305. The sequence continues at coordinate 15,117 of JAJQDL010000050.1, read as the reverse complement.
TCGTTACACGGGGACGCGGCATCTCGATTCACCGCACGGACTGCATTAACGTCCTGAATCTGCCGGAGGTGGAACGGCATCGTCTGATCGAGGCCGAGTGGAACGAGGATGTCCAGAAGACGGAGAAGTACAAGACGGAGATCACGCTCTTCGCGCACAACCGGATTGGCCTGCTGGCTGATATCTCGCGGGTCCTGGCCGAGGGCGAGGTGGATATTCAGGCCGTAAATACGCGGACCAGCAAGCAGAACATTGCCACGGTGACGCTGGATTTTCAGACCAGCGGCGTGGAGGAGATCAACCGCATCACAACAAAATTGCGCCAGATCGAGGGCGTGATGGATATTCAGAGGACGACAGGATGAGCAAATTATTGATTCAGTACCGGGTGCTGGGCTCCATCGGTACCAATGTGTATTTTCTGCTGAACCAGGAGACGAATCAGGTGATTCTGGTAGACCCGGCGGACGACGCCGATTATATCGTGGATCAATGTCAGCAGCGGAACTATGAGCCCGCCGCGATTCTGCTGACACATGGACATTTTGACCACATCTATGCGGTGAACGATCTGCGGAAGGCCTGGCCTGACGTGAAGGTGTACGCCTACGAGGGTGAGAAGAAGCTCATGGGCGACCCGTGGATGAACCGCTCCAAGGTCTGGGCGGAGCCGGTGTCCGTGCAGGCGGATGTCTGGGTGAAGGACCATGAGATCCTGGAGCTGGCCGGATTCTCCATCGAGGTGATCCATACGCCGGGACATACCTCCGGGGGCTGCTGCTACTACATCGCCGATGAGAAGACGCTGATCAGCGGCGATACCCTGTTTCACGAGTCCTATGGAAGGACCGATCTGGACACGGGCAGCGAGTCCGCGATCTTTCGCTCGATCCAGGAAATCCTCCTGAAGCTTCCCGACGACGTCAACGTCTATCCAGGGCATATGGATATGACGACCATCGAGCATGAGAAGAAGTATAATCCGGCAGTCTTCTAATGATAGCAGGGGACAAAAGAATTTGAACCGAATGCCAGAAGGGCGCTGTAGCGCCCTTTTACTATGTATACAATACCGGAGGAGACAGGAACATGAAGATCGGATTTGTACTGGAACGGGATGAATTTGAATATGACATCCGGGGCCTTCTGATGGCCTTCTACCCCGGCGCGGAGATCGTGCAGAACCCGGCGGAGGGGGAAGAACTGGACGGCTTTCTCTTCGTACCGGCTTCTCACCGGGAGGCGCGGATCGACCGCAAGAACGAGGTGAAGCAGTGGGCTTATCATGAGCTGGCTGCCCGCACCGGCCATGATTTGCCCTGGGGCGCGCTGACAGGCATCCGTCCGACGAAGATCGCCATGGCTCTTCTGGAAGAGGGGCGCAGCCCGCTGGAGGCGGAGGAGGTCATGCGGCGGGAGTATCTCGTAAGTGCGCCAAAGAGCGCGCTGGCTGTGCAGATCGCCGGGACGGAGCGTGAGCTGCTGCGGGACATTGATTACGAGGACGGCTACAGCCTCTATATCGGCATTCCTTTCTGTCCCACGACCTGCCTCTATTGCTCCTTCACCTCCTATCCGATGGATAAATGGGCGCCGCGGATGGGCGAGTATCTGGATGCGCTGGAGCAGGAAATCGACTACACTGCGGAGACCTTCCGGGGAAAAAAGCTGAACACTCTCTACATCGGCGGCGGCACGCCGACCTCCCTGTCGCCGGAGCTGCTGGATCGGCTCCTGGGGAAGTTGGGGGACAGCTTCGATTATTCATATTTACAGGAATTTACCGTGGAGGGCGGCCGCCCCGACAGTATCTCGCCGGAGAAGCTGGCGGTTCTGCGCCGCTACCCGGTGACGCGCATTTCTATCAATCCGCAGACCATGAAAGAAGAAACCCTGCAGCGCATCGGACGTCGTCATACGGTGGAGGACGTGCGCCGGGCCTACGCGATGGCCCGGGAAGCAGGATTTGATAACATCAACATGGATATCATCCTCGGCCTGCCCGGGGAGAAGCCGTCCGATGTGGCGGAGACCGTGACGGAGATCGCGAAGCTCGCGCCGGACAGCCTGACCGTGCACGCGCTGGCCATCAAGCGGGCCTCCCGCCTGAAGATGGAGGCGCACGGCACCGTGCTGGCCGGAGGCACGCAGGAGGAATCCGAGGAGATGATGGATATCGCCTCCCGCGGCGCAGCGGCTATGGGGATGGAGCCCTATTATCTCTACCGCCAGAAAAACATGGCCGGGAACCTCGAAAATGTCGGCTACGCCCGGCCGGGGAAGGCGGGACTCTACAACATTCTCATCATGGAGGAAAAACAGACCATCGTCGCCCTGGGAGCCGGGACCGTCACCAAGGGCGTATTTCCGGACGGGCGCATCGAGAGAGTAGAGAACGTCAAAGCGATCGACCAGTACCTGGTGCGGATTGACGAAATGATTGAGCGGAAGAGGGGACTGTTTGGCTGAAAAGGAATAAGATCATGAGCTATTATCGTTTTTTCGCCAGCGATCAGGAGATGCCTGAATTTGATAATGGGAAGGCTCAAAAACTTATCATAGATGGCGAAGTTGTTGCTATAAGCTTTGCCAATGGATTTGACGAAGATACTGCCATGAGAATTGTCAGAGAAGATGATTTTTGCTGTGCGGAGAAGTTTACGGATAAGAAATATGTGAACTACCTGGAGTGGTACTACAATGATGAGAATGCCCAGACGATTGTGGATTACGTGAAAGCGTTGCTGGCGGATCGCTTTACGGTTTCATTATTCAATACGTGGGAGGGCGATGAATCAGAGCTTCTTGTTAAGAAAGTGAACGTTCGGGATTTGAGGATTGAGCACATCAGAGAAATATGGGGACAGAAATTTTTCGAGAGAAATGAGTGCCTTGTCGTGTTTAGAAGCTGTTGAACCTGTAAAAGCATTGCAACGGTTTTTGCGAGGAGTACGAGAAGATTAGATAGAAAAACTTGTATTTTTTGTCAAACAGAGTATACTGTTACTTAGTAAGTGAACTTAGTTGTATTGAAGGGAGGCTGATTATGAGTTCCAATAATGTCGTTACCTGTTCTTTTGCTATGGATCGAGACATTTATAACGCCTATAAGAGCATTGTGACCAGCAATGGCGAGAATGTAAAGGGAAATCTGATAAGGTATATGCAGTCTGTCATCCGCTACGGTACGCCGAACGCAGAGACCATTGAAGCAATTGCGGAAGTCGAGGAAATGAAGAAGGATCCGCACAGAAAAACTTATAATAGCTTTGCAGAAATCTTAGCGGAAGTTACAGGGGAAATGAGTAATGAGTAAGTACAAAATTGTTCAATCCGGACATTTCAAAAAGGATCTGAAGCTGGCGATAAAGAGGGGATATAATATTTCTTTGCTGGAAGTGGTTGTTGATACACTTGCTTCCGGTGAACCGCTGCAGGCGAAATATAAAGATCATAGTCTGTCAGGGAACTATCAGGGGTACAGAGAATGTCATATTACACCGGACTGGCTTCTGGTCTATGAAATCGAGGATGATGAGCTGATTTTGTATTTAACCAGAACAGGTACTCATAGTGATTTGTTTTAGCAGGTCGGAGGGAGCGGGTTATAGTTCTCCGTTTGCAGGCGGAGAAGGGCGAAAGGTTGAGCGGCAGATGGCGTCTGCCGCTCTTCTTCTGTAATTTAAACTTGCCAGAACCACAGGAGACAGGTATAATGAATCCGGTTTTTATAGTAAAGAGAGCCGGGGACACCCCGGTGTAAGAATAGTAAGGAGACAGGAACTATGGCGCTGACAAAGAAACCGGTGACGGGGATGAAGGATATCCTGCCGCAGGAGATGCAGATCCGGGATTATGTGATTTCCCAGATCAAGGAGACCTACAGCAGCTTCGGCTTCACCTCGATTGAGACTCCGGTGGTGGAGAACCTTCCCAACCTGACGAGTAAGCAGGGCGGGGACAATGAGAAGCTGATCTTCAAGATCATGAAGCGGGGCGAGAAATTCAATCTGGCGAAGGCCACCTGTGAGGAGGACCTGGCGGACAGCGGGCTTCGCTACGATCTGACGGTGCCGCTGGTGCGCTATTATTCGAACCATGCCAATGAGCTGCCCAAGCCCTTCAAGGCGCTGCAGATCGGGCCGGTGTTCCGGGCGGACCGTCCTCAGAAGGGGCGCTTCCGTCAGTTTTATCAGTGCGACATCGATATCCTGGGAGAGGCCGGAAATCTGGCGGAGATCGAGCTGATTCTGGCGACGACGACGCTGCTGGGGAAGCTGGGCTTTACAGGCTTTACGGTGCACATCAATGACCGGCGCATCCTCAAGGCTATGGCGGCCTGGAGCGGGTTCCCCGAGGATTCCTACGATCAGGTCTTTATCACGCTGGACAAGATGGACAAGATCGGTCCGGAGGGCGTGGCGGCCGAGCTGACGGAGAACGGATTTGCCAAAGAGGCGGTCGACCGCTATCTGGCGCTGTTTGCGGAGATGGCAGAGCAGGAGGACGCGGTCTCTTATCTGGGCGGGAAGCTGGCGGACGTCATAGAGCCGGGCACGGCGGAGAATCTGAAGGAGATCGTGGACAGTGTGACGGCGACGACCTCCACGGACTTCAATCTGCAGTTTGACCCGACGCTGGTGCGCGGCATGTCCTACTACACCGGGACGATCTTCGAGATTGAGATCGCGGGCCTGGGCTGCTCGGCCGGCGGCGGCGGCCGCTACGATGAGATGGTCGGCAAATTCACCAACATGAAGACGCCCGCCTGCGGATTCTCCATCGGCTTCGAGCGCATCATCACGATTCTTCTTGATCAGGGCTTTCAGGTGCCGGGAACGGCGGCGAAGCAGGCATTTCTGCTGGAGAAAAATATGCCGGCGGACCGTCTCTGCGCGATCATGAAGGAAGCGCAGACGCTGCGGGAGCAGGGAACGCCGGTGCTGGTGTCCGTGATGAATAAGAATAAGAAGTTCCAGAAAGAGCAGCTTGCGGCGCAGGGCTACACGGAGTTCCGGGAATTCTATATAAACCCGATGCGATAAGGAGGCAAACAGAATCATGGCAGAATCCATGAAGGGTCTGCACAGGACCCATCGCTGTACAGAAGTATCTAACCGCCTGATCGGTGAGACCGTCACCGTCATGGGCTGGGTGCAGAAGCGGAGAAATCTGGGCGGTATGATCTTTATCGATCTGAGAGACCGCTCTGGAATCCTTCAGCTGGTATTTGACGAAAATGACTGCGGGGCGGAGGGCTTTGCCAGGGCTGCGACCCTGCGGAGTGAATTTGTGGTGGCTGTGGTCGGCCGGGTGGAGGCGCGCTCCGGCGCGGAGCAGCCGAATCTCGCGACCGGCGACATCGAGATCCGCGCGCGGGAGATCCGCATCCTTTCTCAGTCGGAGACACCGCCCTTCCCGATTGAGGATGGCATCAATACGCGCGAGGAGCTGCGGTTGAAATACCGCTATCTGGACCTGCGGCGTCCGGAGCTGCAGAGGAATCTGATCCTGCGCAGCCGCATCGCCAACCTCTCCCGCCAGTTCATGGCGGAGGAGGGCTTTATCGAGATCGAGACGCCCATGCTGGGACGCAGCACTCCCGAGGGAGCGCGGGACTATCTGGTGCCCAGCCGCGTCCATCCCGGCACCTTCTACGCGCTGCCGCAGTCGCCGCAGCTCTTCAAGCAGCTGCTGATGGTGTCCGGTTACGACCGGTATTTCCAGATCGCCCGCTGCTTCCGGGACGAGGACCTGCGGGCGGACCGCCAGCCGGATTTCACGCAGATGGATATGGAGCTCTCCTTCGTGGACGAGGAGGACATCATGGACGTCAACGAGAGACTGCTGGCCTATCTCTTTAAGGAAATTCTGGGCGTGGAGATTCAACTTCCCCTGCCTCGGATGCCCTGGCGGGAGGCCATGGATCGCTTCGGTTCGGACAAGCCGGATATCCGCTTCGGCATGGAGCTGAAAAATGTCTCCGAACTGGTGAAGGACTGCGGCTTCGGCGTCTTCACCGGGGCGCTGGCGGCCGGCGGTTCGGTGCGCGGCATCAATGTGCCCGGTCAGGGCAAGATGCCCCGGAAGAAGATCGACGCCCTGACAGACATAGCGAAGGGCATGGGTGCGAAGGGTCAGGCCTACGTCTGTGTGGGCTGCGGCGAGAACGGAGCGCACAAGTCCTCATTTGCCAAGTTCATGAAGCCGGAGGAGATGGAGGCGCTGATTGCAGCACTCGACGGAAAGCCGGGCGATCTGCTGCTGTTCGCGGCCGACAAGGACAGCATCGTGTTCAATGTCCTCGGCAGCCTGCGTCTCGAGATGGCGGAGCGCCTGGGACTGCTGCACAAGGATGATTTCCGCTTCCTCTGGGTGACGGAGTTCCCGCAGTTCGAGTATTCCGAGGAGGAGGGCCGTTACGTGGCCATGCACCATCCCTTCACCATGCCGATGGAGGAGGACATCGATCTGCTGGAGAGCGATCCCGGCGCGGTGCGGGCGCGGGCCTATGACAGCGTCCTCAATGGCAACGAGATCGGCGGCGGCAGCAACCTGATCCATCAGGAGGACGTGCAGGAGCAGATGTTCCGTGCTCTGGGCTTCACCGACGAGTCGGCGCATGAGCAGTTTGGTTTCCTTCTGGAGGCCTTCAAATACGGCGTGCCGCCTCACGGCGGTCTGGCCTATGGCCTGGATCGGCTGGCCATGCTCATGGCCGGTGCCGACAGCATCCGTGATGTGATCGCCTTCCCCAAGGCCAAGGATGCGTCCTGTCTCATGACCGAGGCTCCCGGCGCCGTGGATCCGAAGCAGCTGGCCGAACTGCACATCCGCTGCGAAGACTGATATATTTATGACAAAATCCGCAAGAGGAAATTATATAAGAAAATAGTATAAAAAAATGAAAGCAGGAACCGGCCAAACAGAGGTCTGAACGCTTGCATTTTCATGGGGATACTGGTAAAATGAGTGAGAAATTGGTACCGGAATCGACCGTTTCTGTGCACAGAACACGCAGGCGGGCGGCGCGCGGACCAAAAAACATAAAGAACAGGAGATGTCAATTATGCCATTGGTAACAACGACTGAGATGTTCAAGAAGGCCTATAATGGGGGCTATGCCATCGGCGCCTTCAACGTCAACAACATGGAAATCGTACAGGGCATCACCGAGGCCGCCAAGGAGGTCAACGCTCCGCTGATCCTTCAGGTCTCCAAGGGAGCCCGCGCCTACGCCAATCACACCTATCTGATCAAGCTGGTAGAGGCTGCGGTCATCGAGACCGGCCTGCCGATCTGTCTGCATCTGGATCACGGCGACAGCTATGAGCTGTGCAAGAGCTGCATCGACGGCGGATTTACTTCCGTTATGATCGATGCCAGCAGCAAGCCTTTCGAGGAAAATATTGAGGTCACCAAGAAGGTCGTCGAGTATGCGCATGCGCACGGTGTCGTCGTCGAGGCTGAGCTGGGAACTCTGGCCGGCATCGAGGATGAGGTTAAGGTCGCTGCGGACGCTGCTTCCTATACCCGTCCGGAAGAGGTCGAGGAGTTCGTGACGCGGACCGGCTGCGACTCTCTGGCCATCGCCATCGGCACCAGCCACGGCGCTTATAAGTTCACGGCCGCACAGTGCACCCGCAATGAGAAGGGTGTTCTGGTACCCCCGCCCCTGCGTTTCGACGTGCTGGAGGAGGTCTCCAAGCGCCTGCCCGGCTTCCCGATCGTGCTTCATGGTTCTTCTTCCGTGCCGCAGGAGTATGTGAAGATGATCAACGAGAACGGCGGCAATATGCCTGATGCCGTGGGTATCCCGGAAGAGCAGCTGCGGAAGGCGGCGACCATGTCGGTCTGCAAGATCAACATCGATTCCGACCTGCGTCTGGCCATGACCGGTTCTATCCGTCAGTTCTTCAACGAGCATCCGGATAAATTCGATCCTCGTGAGTACCTGAAACCCGCCCGTGCCAACATCAAGGAGCTGGTCAAGCACAAGCTCCTTGATGTTCTGGGCTGCGACGGCAAGGCCTGAGACGAGCAGGGGGTTTGAAGGAGATGTCTGAATTAAAAGGCGCGTGTATCTTTGGACAGTCGGGCGGCCCGACCGCTGTGATCAATGCCAGTGCGCAGGGTGTCATCGAGACGGCGCTGAAGTCCGGCAATATCACGCGGGTACTGGGCGCTGCGCATGGGATCAAGGGCGTTCTGGATGATAAGCTGTATGATATGGGACAGGAGGATTCGGCGGAGCTGGCTCTGCTGAAGTATACGCCCTCCTCGGCTCTGGGCTCCTGCCGCTACAAGCTGGCTGACCCGGATCAGGATGATACAGATTATCAGCGTATCCTGGAGATCTTTAAGAAATACGATGTCCGCTATTTCTTCTATAATGGCGGCAATGACTCCATGGATACCTGCAATAAGATTTCCAAGTTTATGCAGAAGTCCGGTTATGAGTGCCGGATCATGGGTGTGCCCAAGACGATCGATAACGATCTGAACGGCACGGACCACTGCCCGGGCTTCGCTTCGGCGGCCCGGTATATCGCCACCTCCTGTATGGAGGTGTGGCAGGACGCTCATGTGTATGACACCGGGATGATCACTATCGTGGAGATCATGGGCCGTCATGCGGGATGGCTGACCGGTGCGGCCGCGCTGGCCACCTGGGCGGGATATGGCCCCGACCTGATCTATCTGCCGGAAACCGACTTTGATATGGATCGTTTCATCGCGGATGTGAAGGAAGTCTATGAGCGGACCGGAAAATGTATGGTAGCTGTTTCTGAGGGTATTCATTATGCGGACGGTACGTTCGTCTCTGAGGCGAAGACCTCGGCTACAGACGGCTTCGGCCATGCTCAGCTGGGCGGCCTGGCGGCCCTGCTGGCGGAGACCGTGAAGGCGGCGACCGGCGCGAAGGTGCGCGGTATCGAGCTGTCTCTGCTGCAGCGCTGTGCGTCCCATTGCGCTTCGAAGACCGATATCGAGGAGGCGTATCTGGCTGGGAAGACCGCGGTGGAAGCCGCTGTCTCCGGTACGACGGACCGCATGGTTGCCTTCAAGTGCAGCCGTGAGGACGGTTACAGCTGTGAGATGTCGCTGGAGCCTCTGGACATCGTGGCCAACTTCGAGAAGAAGGTGCCGCGGGCCTGGATCAACGAGGCCGGAAACGGCATCGAGCAGCCGTTCATTGATTATGTACTGCCCCTGATTCAGGGAGATGCCGAGGCGCCCCGCGAGAACGGCCTGCCCCGGTTTGCAAAGCTGAACAAGGTTCTGGCGAAATAAACGATTTCGCGGAAAAACAGAGAGGAAGGGAGAAAACTCCCCTCCTCTTTTTCCTTTTTAGCAAAACTGTAAAAATAATCCGGTTTTTCGTTAATTATTCCACTGACAGACAGGAAAACAGATGCTACATTGATCTTACATCTGCTGTAAGGGATTTTTTTGCATATTTCGGATGCCTGTGAGGAATCCTGTGAAGTGGGTAACTTTTTTTCGGGAGAATATCCGGATGAGTCTGCACGAATTGCCATTTTTTTAACAATTTTGTTTTAGGTTAATGATACATGAGGAAGAACCTGCCAAAAGTTAAGAAATAGACGTTGCATTTTGTGGACATCCGCGGTAGAATTGAACTGGCATTGGTCTTGCGATTGCTTTTTTATTCTGCATTTGTTTCGAAAAGTCAAAACTCTCTTGAAATTTTCACACGGGGGCAATCGTATCGCAAAGAGATTTTTTGTAGATTCAGGTGCGAAAATACTCAGAGTTAGGAGGGAGAAGCATGTCGATCGAGGATATGAAACGAATTTCCGATGCAGAAGCGGAAGCCGTTTCCATTCGCAAGCAGGCTCAGGCCGAGGCCAGAAAGATCGCCGAACAAGGCAAGCGGGCTGCGCAGTACGTGGGACATAACGCCAGACAGTCTGCGGATGCCGCCTACCAGGAAGCGATCCGCCAGGCAGAGGCTGAGGCCGAGACAGCGTACGAGGCGAGGCTTGCCGAGGTGGCCGGGGAGTGTGAAACCATGAAGGCCGGCGCGGCGGCACGTTTGCCGGAAGCTGTCAAAGTCATAACGGGAAAGGTTGTGAATTCGAGTGTCGATAGTTAAGATGAACAAGCTTTCCGTCATCGGCCTGGAATCCGAGAAAGAGGCGGTGATGAAGAGTCTCCAGCAGATGGGTGTCGTGGAGCTGAATGATCAGACAGAGAAGCTCCAGGATCCCGAGTGGACGGCTCTGATTCGCCGGGACGGCGACGAAGATCAGGTGTCGCGGCTGGAGAGCGAGCTGGCGGAGGTACAGACTGTGCTGGATGCCGTCGCCCGGTATGACACCGAGAAGAAGCCGCTCTTCGCGATGAGAAAGCCTGTGACGGAAGCGCAGTACGCGGAATTGCTGGGAGACGGCGAAGAGGCGCGCAGGGAGATCGCGGAGCTCTACTCTCTGTATGAGCTCTGGAACGAGGAGAAATCCCTGGAGAACTCCATCGTGTCTTCACAGGCTGCACTGATGCCCTGGATGTCCTACGAGCTTCCTCTGGAGCTGACGGAGACCCGGTCGGTGCGCGTCATCTGCGGCGTGATCCCCGCCGTGGCGGATGCCGAAGCTCTGAGAAAGCAGGTGGAGGAGGCCAGCGAGGCTACGTCTCTGACGATTCTCGGCGCGGATGCGGAACAGCAGTATCTGAGTCTCCTGTGCATGAAGGCGGAGGAGGAAACAGTGACCGACGTGCTGAAGTCCTTCGGCTTCACACAGACGGTCTTCAAGGACATGAAGGGAACCGCTGCGGAGAATATGAATCGCCTGGCGGAACGCCTCGCAGAGGCGAAGAAGAAGGAGGAGGAGCTCGAAGCGCGCTTCCGTGTTTCTCCAGAGGTGAAGGGAATGATCCGGGCCTGGTTCGATCATCTGCAGATCCTGCGGGATCGCGCCCGGGGGTCGGAGAAGTTGCTGCGGACAAAGACGGCTTTCTATTTTGACGGCTGGGTCCCGGCGGAGAGCCAGGATGCGGTACAGAAGGAGCTGGAAGATCTGGGCTGTGTCTGTGACATCACGGTACCCGAGAAGGACGAGGATACACCGGTTCTGATGAAGAATAACAGCTTCGTCTATCCGGTGCAGTCGATCACGGAGCTGTATTCGCTGCCCAGCTCGCACGAGGTTGATCCGACGCCGATCTTCTGTCTGTTCTACATCATTTTCTACGGAATGATGTTCGCAGACATCGGGTATGGCCTGATTCTGGCCGGGGCGTGTTTCTTCGCTGTGTATCATTACAAGCTGGAAGGAATGGCCTACCGCCTGGTGAAGACGCTGGCTTACTGCGGTGTCTCTACGGCCATCTGGGGTGTTCTCTTCGGAGGCTTCTTCGGAGATCTGATCTCCATCGAGCCGCTGTGGCTGAATCCGCTCGACAACGCCATGTTTGTTCTGGCATTTTCCTGTATCTTCGGTACGGTTCATCTCTTCGTAGGGATGGGAATCAAGGCGTACATGCAGATCCGGGATGGACATTTCTTTGATGCGGTCTGTGATGAATTTTCCTGGTACGTCTTCATCATCGGTCTGGCACTGCTGCTCTTCGGCAACAGCTACGTGGCGCAGGGCTCCGGTACGGTGGGTATGTATATGGCCATCATCGGCGGTATCTGGATCGTGGCCTGTGAGTTCATCCGCGGCAGGGGCATCGGCAAGCTCGTCGGACTGTGGAATCTCTATGGAGTCACCAGTTACCTGGCGGATATCCTGTCGTACTCCCGTCTGCTGGCTCTGGGGCTGGCTTCGGCGGTCATTGCGCAGGTGTTTAACATGCTGGGCCGTATGGTCGGGAGCGCCGGGATTGTGGGTATGATCTTCTTTGTGGTCATCCTCGTGGTCGGACATGCCGTGAACTTCGCCATCAACGCGCTGGGTTCGTTCGTGCACGCCAGTCGGCTGCAGTATGTGGAATTTTTCGGTAAGTTTTATGAGGGCGGGGGAGTTCCCTTCCGGCCTTTTGAAAGAAAAACTAAATACATTAAGTTTGTTAAGGAGGAAAAGTAAAATGAGTTTAGGACAGGCTTTGGCAGTATTAGGAGCGGCTTTAGCAGCATTGGCAGGTGTTGGAAGTGCATTGGGCGTTGGCGTAGCCGGTGAGGCGGCTGCCGGCGTTATGGCAGAGGATCCCGGGAAGTTCGGTCAGACACTGGTTCTGCAGGCACTGCCCGGTACGCAGGGTATCTATGGTCTGCTGGTGGCATTCCTGATCCTCAGCAAGATCGGTCTGCTGGGCGGCGGACTGCAGGATGTTTCCGTGTATTCCGGTCTCGCTCTTCTGGCCTCCGGCGCTCCCATCGGCATCGTGGGTATCTTCTCCGGTTATGCGCAGGGCAAGGCGTCGGCAGCCGGTATTCAGCTGATCGCCAAGAGACCCAGCGAGCTGGCCAAGGGCATGATCTATGCGGCCATGGTTGAGACCTACGCCGTGCTGGCTCTGCTGGTTTCCTTCCTGATGTACAGCAACGTGCAGCTGTAAAGACAGATCGCGGACAGTCATTGAAGTGAAAGGAATCGTATATGAGCATTGATAAAATAACCGCACGAATCCTTCAGGAGGCGAAAGATGAGGCGGCAGCCGTGACGCAGAATGCGGAACAGGAAGCCGCCGCCGCCCGGAAGGAAGCGGAGAAGGAGGCTTCAGCCATCGGCAGCGATACAGCCGCCCGGGCGGTGCGTGATGCGGCCGTCCTCAAGGAGCGGAAGAATTCGGTGGCTGAACTGGAAGCGAGGAAGATGCGTCTGGCTGCCAAGCAGGAGATGATCGAGAAGAGCTTCGGGATGGCGAAGGAGGCGCTGCTTGCCATGGAAGACGCCGAGTACCGGAAGTTCCTGCTGCAGCATCTGGCTCCCTACCATGAAGGGGAAGTGATTCTGAACGCCAGAGACAGTAAACGTCTCGGGGAATCCCTGGCGAAGGAACTGGAAGGCACGGGGCTGACCGTCAGCAAGGACACCGCCGACATCGAGGGTGGTTTTATCCTGCGGACCGGCCTGGTCTCCGTCAACGGTTCTCTGGAGACGATCTTCGAGTCGGAGAAAAAACAGATTACGGCGCAGATCGCAAAGACGCTGTTCTCATAGGTTCCTACCCCATAATTCTGAGAAAGGAGGAAAACGATGGGAGCTAGTTATGTCTTTGCCTGTGCCAGAATCCGCAGCAACGAGCGGTATCTGCTGAACAAAGATAAATTGAATCAGATGATCGAAGCCAAGACCCCGGAGGATGCCTGCAAGATCCTGCAGGACGCCCACTATGGGGACGAGGAAGTCATACAGCCGGAGGCCTACGAGCAGGCGCTGGTGAAGGAGTCGGATAAGCTGTACGCGCTGCTGCATCAGCTGGCGCCGGACGCGGCGGAGTTCCGAATCTTTGCCTACCCCTTCGATTACCATAACATCAAGGCGCTGCTGAAGGCGGAGGCACTGGAGATATCTGCCGGAGATCTTCTTATGAGCGGCGGCACCCTGGAGCCTGCGGCCATGGCGCTGATGGTGAAGGAGAGGAATACGCTGTCGCTGACTTCTCATATGAAGAAAGCCATCGATGAGTCCGTCGATACGCTGGCCCGGACTAAGGATCCGCAGTGCGTGGACCTGATCTGTGACCGGGAGTGCTACGCCGATATTCTTGAGGCGGCGGAAAAATCAGGCAGCAAATTCGTTCTGGGCTATGTGAAGCTTCTTATTGATACGGTAAACCTGAAAACCTTCGTTCGCAGCCAGAAGATGGGGCAGCCCTGGAGCTATTTCTCCACGGTGTACCTGCCGGGCGGGGAGATCTCCGAGAAGACCTTTGTGGCCGGGTACGATGAGCCGGTGCAGCAGTTTGCGGCGCGGATCACAGCCTCGGCGCTGAGCCGGGCAGCGGAGATCGGCGGCGTGTCCATCAAGGAGACGGGCAGCTTCACCAGTATTGAGAAGCTTTGTGACGATGCGCTGATCGCCTACGTGAAGGACGCCAAATATGTTTCCTTCGGCATCGAACCCCTGATCGGCTATGCTGTGGGTAAACAGATGGAGATCAAGAGCGTCCGCATCATTCTGGCCGGGAAGATGGCCGGGCTGGCGCCGGAACGCATCCGGGAGAGAGTGAGGGAGACATATGGCTAAGATTGGTGTGATCGGGGACGCGCAGAGCGTCCTGGGATTTAAAGCATTCGGTCTGGATGTGTTCGCCTGCACAACCGTGGAGGAAGCTGTTCATGCGCTCCGGCGTATCGCCGGGGAGGATTACGGGATCATCTATATTACGGAGAGATTCTGTAAGGATATGCAGGATGAAATTGATAAATACAGAGAGTTGAAGACGCCCGCCATCATACCGATTCCCGGTGTGGACGGAAGCTACGGCATCGGTATTGAGGGTGTGAGGAGCGCTGAGGTGCGGGCGGTTGGAGCCGATATATTGTTCGGAGGTGACAATTAAATGAGTCAAGGGAAAATTGTCAAGATATCCGGTCCTCTGGTCGTGGCCGAGGGGATGCAGGATGCCAATATGTTTGATGTGGTCCGCGTCGGCGACCTGAACCTCATCGGCGAGATCATTGAGATGCGGGATGGCATGGCCTCCATTCAGGTGTATGAGGAGACGGCCGGACTGCAGCCGGGAGCGCCGGTGGTATCGACCGGAGCACCGCTGTCGGTGGAACTGGGACCGGGCCTCATTGAGACCATGTATGACGGAATCCAGAGACCGCTGGAAGGCATGATGAAGGTGTCCGGTTCCAATATCGCCCGTGGTATCGCGGTGCCGGCCCTGGATCGCGAGAAGAAGTGGGAGTTTGTTCCCACGGCGAAGGTGGGAGATGCCGTGGAGCCCGGCGATATCATTGGCACGGTTCAGGAAACGTCCGTGGTAGAGCAGCGAATCATGGTTCCCGATCGTGTAAGAGGCGTGATTGCAAAGATTGAAGGCGGCTCCTACACAGTGGAAGAGACCGTGGCTGTTGTTAAAAAGGATGACGGAACCGAGGTGGAGCTGAGAATGATGCAGAAGTGGCCGGTACGTTTCGGCAGACCGTACAACACTAAGATTGTTCCCGATGACGCGCTGGTGACGGGCCCGCGA
>JAJQDL010000017.1:14923-18297 GCA_021202235.1 Lachnospiraceae bacterium | reverse complement strand
GTGTATAACCACATCGCCGGGGACGGACGGGAATATGTCGTCACCGATGCGGGAGCCATGAAGCTTCGCGCCGAGGACGGGCGCAGCATCACCGGCGTGGATATCTCAATGTTCATACGGAACCTGCCCAACGGGAAGGACACGGCGCGTGTCTCCACGGAGGATGCGAGCGGCAGTACCTCCCAGGCGGCCAATGTGGGGGAGGCCATGGAGGCCGGGAGCCGGGGCTTCCTCATCGACGAGGACACCAGTGCGACGAATTTCATGATCCGGGACGAGCTGATGCAGCGGGTCATCAACCGGGAGAGCGAGCCGATCATTCCCTTTATCGACCGGGTGGAGGAGCTGTATCGGACGTTCGGTATCTCCACAATCCTGGTGGCCGGGAGCTGCGGCTCATATTTCCATCGGGCGGATCATATCATCCAGATGAAGCAGTACCAGCCGGTGGACATTACCGAACTGGCGAAACGCGAAGCGGCCGCCTTCCCGCTGCAGTCGGAGGCGCCCGATGCGGCGGTGGAGCCGAACTTTACCCGGCGTATTCGCTGCACTCAGCGGCTGGAGGATCGGGTGAAGGTGCGCTGCTCGGGAGTGGACAGCGTTTCGATCGACCGTGAGGTCGTCGATTTGCGCTATGTGGAGCAGCTGGCGGATTCGGAGCAGGTGAACCTGCTGGGGCAGATTCTGAGATATGCGATTCAGAACCTCATGGACGGGAAACGTACCGTGACCGAGATCGTTGATGCCGTGGAGGCCGTGCTCAAAGCCCGCGGCATGGAGGGAATCTGCGGCGGGAAGTTCCTGCCCGCCGGGTACGCCTTGCCGCGGCGTCAGGAGATCGCGGCGTGCATCAATCGCTACCGCAGGCTGCGGGTGTAAGGCGCCGGGATTCCGGAAGACGTGATAGATAACTGTGCATAAGAGAAAAACGACGGGAAGCTCAGTAATTGAACTTCCCGTCGTTTTTCTCTTCCAGCGCCCGGATAGCGTGGAACATAAAATCGTTGCAGGGGGTGGGCACGCCGGCTTCCCGGCCCATCCGTCCCAAGGCGCCGGAGAACATGTCGATCTCTGTGTGGCGCCCGGCATCCAGATCCTGGAGGGTGGAGTAGCGAGCGCTTTTTTCTACCGGGCTCTTTTCGAGAGAGGTGCGCACGGAGGAGATGTCGATGCCCCGGGCGGCAGCCACGGCGATGACTTCCTCCCGCAGCATGCGGGAGAGTGCGGCAACATGCTCGCTGTCGGCGTAGGCTCCCATTCCACAGCCCAGGAGAGCCTGCGGCAGGTTGTGACTGATATTCAGGGCGAATTTTTTCCAGATGTCCCGTTCAATTTCTTCTCTCATATGATAGTGGAGGGATGTTTCATCCAGAAGATCCGCGATGGCCAGCATCCGCTCGCTGGGCTCCCGCTGCCCGGACTCACCGAAATAAACGCCCAGGGACGTAGGGCCGTCGAAGGTAATCCGGTTGCCGATGCGGTGGGAGGCGATCTTCATGATCGAGGGGACGATGTGCTCTATACCGATGCGTGCCCCAACGATCTCCTCACTGTCGACGCCGTTGAGCAGGCTGAGAACTATTGTGTGATCGTCCACAACGGCCGCCACATCGTCGAGGACGCCGGTCAGCGCCCCGTATTTGGTGGCGATCAGGAGCAGGTCGGCGCCCCGGGCTTCCTGCGGGGTGCGCACATGAAGAGGGTAGTTTACATTGTTGACCCACAGGCCTTCCCGCTCCAGGTGCTCTTTTCTCTCGCCGTCGGCCACGACCCACAGCCGGTCTCCGAGCTTCTCAGACAGTCCCCAGATAAAATAGCCGCCGATGGCGCCCACGCCCAACACGGCTACGGTATTTATTTTCATGACGCAGAATCCTTTCTGTAAGAATATTTATGATTGCAGAAAGTCTACCATAAATACACTTTGACCGCAAGAGGACAGAGCGTGATGGATGCTTGGCATTCCTTTTAGAATGCTGTATGATGGATGTGTTTTGTTGAAAAGAGGAGGCAGATAAATTGAGTATTTTTTCTATCATCGTGCAGCAGATCTGCATTTTCATCACCCTGGGTGTCGTGGGTGTTATCGCCGTGAAGACGGGGATCCTCAGTGAGGAGGCGCTGGGGCATTTCTCCCGTTATCTGATGCGGATCGCGATTCCGGTCATGATCTTTACCAATACGATCAACGGCGCCACACGGCAGGACCTTTTCGACTCGCTGCTGATCCTCCTGCTGGCGGTCGTGATGTATCTCTGCCTGCTGACTCTCTCGGCGGTGCTGGCGCAGGTCTTTCATCTGCAGGGAAACCGGCGGAAGGTGTTCCGCGCGGTGTCCTCCTTCGGAAATGTCGGTTTCATGGGGATTCCTCTGCTCTCGGCGCTCTTCCCGGAGACGGGCATGATCTATGTGGCGCTTTTTACGATCGTCGATCAGAGCGTTCTCTGGACCGTGGGCGTGCAGCTGACGCAGCCGGAGGGGGAGGAGACGAAGGTGTCTCTGGGAGCTGCCCTGCGCAAGATGGTGAACCCGGCGATTGTCAGTGTGCTGCTGGCCGTAATCTTCGTGCTGCTGGGATGGTCTCTGCCGACCTTCCTTAATACGGCGCTCACCAGTGTGGCGAATACCACTTCACCTCTGTCCATGATCTACATCGGCGGGCTGTTCTGCTTCACCGATGTCCGCGCGTATTTCCGCAAGGCCGAGCTGTACGGCATGGTCGTCTTTAAAATGCTGTTGTTCCCGATTCTCTTTTACGTGGTGCTGAGCCGTCTGCCAATCTCGCAG
Organism: Lachnospiraceae bacterium; assembly: GCA_021202235.1. GTDB lineage: Bacteria > Bacillota > Clostridia > Lachnospirales > Lachnospiraceae > UBA3305. The sequence continues at coordinate 15,507 of JAJQDL010000017.1, read as the reverse complement.
GAGATTGCTGTTACGATGACTGTGTTCGCCGGTCTGCCCACGATGTCCACGATTCCCATGCTGGCCACGGCCAGTGGTTCCGACGGGGAATACGCGGTGGGCGCCCTGATCATGACCACCGCCTTTTCCGCGCTGACGCTGCCGTTGCTGGGCTACCTGATGATGTAATGGAAATCTCTTGTCAATTTCGGCAGAATATTGTATGATGGACGCGATTCCCGCGGCATCCGTCTTTGCAAATGACCGGTCGGGGGAGCATTTTGATCCTGGTGAACCCACCGACACAGGAGGAGAAAAATTTGAACAAAAAGCCACTGATCGACCTGGTGCACATCACCAAATCCTTTGATGGTGCCTGCGTCCTGGATGACATGAGTCTTTCTATCCATGAGAATGAGTTCTTGACGCTGCTGGGGCCCTCCGGCTGTGGGAAGACGACGACCTTGCGGATTCTGGGCGGTTTCGTACAGCCGGATCAGGGGAAGGTCATCTTTGACGGACAGGATATCACGCAGGTTCCCCAGACTTAGCGGAATCTAAACACTCTCTTTCATAATATCTCTCTATTCCAAAACTAAAATGTG
>JAJQDL010000017.1:0-14913 GCA_021202235.1 Lachnospiraceae bacterium | reverse complement strand
CAGAAATACTCTCTGTTCCCCCACATGAATGTGGAGGAAAATATTGCCTTCGGGCTGAAGATCCGGCACAAGTCCGACGCCTACATCCGGGACAAGATTTCCTATGCTCTGAAGCTGGTGAATCTGGACGGCTATGAAAAACGGATGCCGTCTCTGCTCTCCGGCGGGCAGCAGCAGCGGGTCGCCATCGCCCGGGCTATTGTCAATGAGCCCCAGGTGCTTCTTCTGGATGAGCCTCTGGCGGCGCTGGACCTGAAGCTGCGTCAGGATATGCAGTATGAGCTGATCCGCCTGAAAAACGAGTTGGGGATCACCTTTGTATATGTGACCCACGACCAGGAGGAGGCGCTGACGATCTCCGATACCGTGGTGGTCATGAATCAGGGCTACATCCAGCAGATGGGGACGCCGGAGGATATTTACAATGAGCCGGAAAATGCCTTCGTGGCGGATTTCATCGGCGACAGCAACATCCTGGACGGTCTGATGATCCGCGACGAGCTGGTGGAGATCCTGGGCGTGAAGCTGCCCTGCGTGGACACGGGCTTCGGCGAATACCGTCCGGTGGACGTGGTGATTCGTCCGGAGGATGTGAAGCTGGGCGACCCGGGACAGGGGTTCCTCGACGGCGTGGTCAGCCATATTATCTTCAAGGGCGTTCACTACGAGATGGAGGTCATGGCCGGCGGCTTCGAGTGGCTGGTGCAGGGGACGAAGGCTTTCCCGGTGGGGACGCCGGTGAGCCTGTCTGTTGATCCCTTCGATGTTCAGATCATGAACAAACCGGAGTCGGAGGATGAGAAAGCCGTGGCGCTGGATGAATAGGACGAAACAGGCCTTTCTCTCCGGCCCTTACCTGGTGTGGGCTGTGGGATTTATTGTTCTGCCGCTGCTGATGGTGCTTTACTATGGGCTCACCAATGCTGACGGCGGTTTTACGCTGGAGAATATCCTCGCCATCGGCGATTCGATTCATCTGCAGGCTCTGTGGCAGTCGATTCTGATCGCCCTGGGCAGCACGGTCATCAGTCTGGTGGTCGCTTATCCGCTGGCCTATATCCTCAGCAAGAAGCAGGGGGAGCGGAGCGGCGTGATCATCCTGATGTTCATTCTCCCCATGTGGATCAATTTCCTGCTGCGGGTGATGGCGCTGCAGATGATCCTCTCCAATACGGGGATTTTAAATGCAATCCTGAGTTTCTTCGGGCTTCCCGCCCAGCACCTGCTCTACACGCGGACAGCCATCCTCATCGGGATGACCTACGATTACCTTCCCTTCATGATTCTCCCCATTTACAATGCCATGTGCAAGATCGACCGCAACCTGATCGACGCGGCGGCGGATCTGGGTGCGGGGAATCTGCGGATCTTTCGTCAGGTGGTGCTGCCGCTGTCCATGCCGGGCGTGATCAGCGGGATTCTTATGGTGTTTATCCCCAGCATCTCGGAGTTCGCCATCGCCGATATCCTGGGAGGTTCGAAGATTCTGCTGATCGGCAATGTCATTGAGCAGGAATTTACGACGACGAATAACTGGAACCTGGGTTCCGGCCTGTCGGTCGTGCTGATGATCTTCATCTTTGTCAGTATGGCCATCCTCAATAAGAACGACGCCGAGGGGGAGGGGCAGATGTTATGGTGAAAAAATGGCTGGAAAAATGCTATGTGGGACTGATCTTTTTCCTCCTGTATGCGCCGATCCTGATCCTGATTGTCTGTTCGTTTAATGCTTCCAAGTCCCGGACTGTGTGGGGCGGCTTTACCTTTCACTGGTATACAGACCTGCTGCAGGATGCAGAGGTCATGGAGGCGGTGCAGACCTCTCTGGCGCTGACCACGACGTCGGCGGTGATCGCCACGGTTCTGGGGACGCTGGCCTGCATCGGCATGGCGGCCATGAGCCAGCGGAAGCAGCAGGCGGTCATGACGCTGACGAATATTCCCATGCTCAACGCGGACATCGTGACGGGCATTGCCATCATGCTGCTCTTCGTCCGCTTCGGGACACTGGGCTACCTGTCCATGCTGGCCGCGCACATCACACTGGGCGTTCCCTATGTGATCCTCAATGTCATGCCGAAGCTGCGGCAGACGAGCAAGAGCATCTACGAGGCGGCGCTGGATCTGGGGGCCTCTCCGGGCCATGCCTTCCTGCGGGTGGTGCTGCCGGATATCCTGCCGGGGATCTTCTCCGGCTTCCTGCTGGCCTTCACGATCTCGCTGGATGACTTCGTGGTGACCTATTTCACCAAGGGCGCCGGCATCAATACCATTTCCACGATGATCTATCAGCAGGTACGCCGGGGCATCAATCCGGAAATGTACGCCCTGTCGACGATTTTGTTCCTGACGGTGCTGCTGGTGCTCTGGGTCGTCAACCGGATCTCTGCAAAGCAGGTCCGGGAGACGCGCGAATAGGAGGGCGGAGAATGAAAAGTACACGAATCGGTCTGTCTGCCGCTCTCCTCCTGACGGCGCTTCTGACCGGCTGCGGCGGAGAGACCTCGGCCTCCTCAGAGAATACGCTGGTCGTCTTTAATTACGGAGACTACATTGACAGGGATACCATCGAGATGTTCGAGGAGGAGACGGGCATTCAGGTGGAGTACGAGCAGTATGTGACGCCGGAGGATATGTATACGAAATATCAGGCCGGGGGCATTGCTTACGATCTGATCTGTACCTCCGATTATATGATTGAGAAGCTGATCCGCGAAGGGGAAGCACAGACCATCGACACGGATTCCATGGAATATTATGACAACCTGGACGAGACCTATCTGGAATTCTGCCGCTCCTTCGACCCGGACAATGCCTATGCGGTGCCGTATTTCTGGGGGACCGTGGGCATCTGCTACAACACGGAGATGGTGGAGGATGAGGTGAGCAGCTGGGATATTCTCTGGGATGAGACCTATGCGAATCAGATCATCATGGAGAACAGTATGCGGGACGCTTTTCTGGTACCGCTGAAACTGCTTGGGTATTCTCTGAATACGGTGGCTGACCTCGAACTGCGGGAGGCACAGACGCTGCTCATGGAGCAGAAGGAGCTGGTCATGGCCTATCTGGTGGATGAGTCGCGGGATGCCATGATCGCCGGGGATGCGGCGCTGGCTGTCATCTATTCTGGCGACGCCACGGCCGCCATGGAGAGCAACGAGGCGTTGGACTATGTAGTGCCGGAGGAGGGTTCCAATATCTGGTTTGACTGCTGGATGATCCCTGCCAGCTGCACGCACAAGGAGGCTGCGCAGAAGTTTATCGATTTCATGAACCGCGAGGATATCGCGGCCATGAATTTCGAGTATGTCTACTACGGGACGCCCAACGCTGCGGTGTACGAGAGCCTGGATGAGGAGACGAAGGAGGACTATACGATCTTCCCCGATGAGGAAACGCTGGAAAAATGCGAGGTCTATCAGTATCTGGGCAAGGAAGCGGAGACTCTGTACAATCAGCTCTGGAAGGAGCTGAAGGCCTACTGAGAAGGAATCGAAGAAAACTGAGGAAGAGGCGGGAAGCGCGGCCCGGCGAAGGCGGGGCGCGGAGAGGAGGAGAGAATGAATTTCTGCGTATACGGAGCATCCAGTGATCAGCTGGAGGAAAAATATCTGCGGGCAGGCTTTCATCTGGGTGAGTGCCTGGCTCACCGGGGACATGGCATTGTGTTCGGCGGCGGGAACGCCGGTCTCATGGGAGCCGCGGCCCGGGGCGTGCGTTCGGTGGGCGGCGCGGAGATCGTCGGGATCGTCCCCTCCTTCTTTAACGTGGATGGGATCCTCTATCCTCACTGCACGGAGCTCATTTACACGGAGACCATGCGGGAGAGGAAGCATCTGATGGAGGAGCGCGCGGCCGGGTTCATCATCACGCCGGGGGGGGCATCGGCACCATGGATGAGTTCTTCGAGACCCTCACGCTGCGCAGCCTGGGGCGGCACGATAAGCCCCTGGCCGTGTTGAATACCGACGGCTATTACGACAGCCTCGCAGAGATGCTCGACCGCATGGTGGCTGAGCATTTCCTGGGAGAAGAGGCACGTGTGCTCTGCCCGTTCTTTGCGGAACCGGAGGAGCTGACGGCCTGGATTGCGGGGGAAACGATGTAGTGAGGGTTCTCCTTGCAATCGAGGTTTTTCTGTATTATAATTTTGACGATAAAAACGGGGTTATTCCCGGGAATCCGAGGAGAAATACGATATGTTAGACATTAAATTTTTGCGTGAGAATCCGGAGATCGTGAAGCAGAACATCCGGAATAAGTTTCAGGATGAAAAGCTTCCTCTGGTTGATGAGGTGATCGCGCTGGATCGCGAGAACCGTGACATCAAGGGCGAGGTAGAAGGATTGCGTGCGAAGAGAAATACTCTCTCCAAACAGATCGGCGGCCTGATGAAGCAGGGGAAGCGCGAGGAAGCGGAAGCCGTCAAGGCGCAGGTGGCTGCGGATGCCGCCCGCATCGACGAACTTTCTGAGCGTGAGAAGCAGGTGGAAGCGGAGATCAAACAGCGGATGATGGTCATCCCCAATATCATCGATCCCTCCGTGCCCATCGGCAAAGACGACAGTGAGAACGTGGAAGTGCAGCGCTACGGTGAGCCGGTGGTGCCGGACTTCGAGGTGCCCTACCATGCGGACATCATGGAGCGTTTCCATGGTCTGGATCTGGACAGCGCCCGGCGGGTGGCCGGAAATGGCTTCTATTACCTGATGGGGGATATCGCGCGTCTGCATTCGGCAGTCATCTCCTATGCCCGTGACTTTATGATCGACCGGGGGTTCACTTACTGTGTACCGCCCTTCATGATCCGCAGCGACGTTGTGACCGGCGTCATGAGCTTCGCCGAGATGGACGCCATGATGTATAAGATCGAGGGAGAGGATCTTTACCTGATCGGCACCAGCGAACACTCGATGATCGGCAAATTCATCGATACGGTGAATCAGGAGGCCGATCTTCCCTATACGCTGACCAGCTACTCTCCCTGCTTCCGCAAGGAGAAGGGCGCGCACGGCATCGAGGAGCGCGGCGTGTACCGGATCCATCAGTTTGAGAAGCAGGAGATGATCGTGGTCTGCAAACCCGAGGACAGCAAGATGTGGTTCGACCGTTTGTGGCAGAATACCGTCGATCTGTTCCGTTCCATGGACATCCCGGTACGCACCCTGGAGTGCTGCTCCGGCGATCTGGCCGACCTGAAGGTGAAGTCGGTGGACGTGGAGGCCTGGTCCCCCCGCCAGAAGAAATACTTTGAAGTGGGAAGCTGCTCCAATCTGGGCGACGCGCAGGCCCGCCGTCTGCGGATTCGCGTCGTCGGCTCGGATGGAAGAAAGTATTTCGCCCACACTCTGAACAATACCGTGGTGGCACCGCCGCGGATGCTGATCGCCTTCCTGGAGAACAATCTGCAGGCCGACGGCTCCGTCCGGATTCCGGAGGTACTGCGCCCCTATATGGGCGGTATGTCGGAAATCCGCGAGAAATAAAGAATGAATCGGGACAGCCGTCTGTACAGAATGTACGGGCGGCTGTACTTTTGAGAAACTGAGAAAATATGTATACATACAAAGTGTATGAAGAACAACGAAAATTCGGAAAAACAGAACGTTCGGGAGAAGAAAATCGTGCCTGAAAAGCATACAACCGGAACCGTAAATTGTGTGAGAAATCACGGAAAAATTCGGGAAAAGAGATTGATACTTTCTTGACAGGCTTGTTAATCTATGTTATATTAACCATGCTTTCATGACCTGCTACATTGTGTAGGGAAATAAAAAGGTCACAGGAACTCATCAAGTACGAGAGGCGCTGCCGACGAACACAGGGGACGCCGAGCACGAAAGGAGATTTCACTATGGGCTACAAATCCGACATTGAGATCGCACAGGAGACCGAGATGCAGCCGATTTCCGAGGTCGCAAAGACCGCGGGCATCGATGAGAAGTACCTGGAGCATTACGGCAAGTATAAGGCAAAAATCGACTACAACATGCTGAAGGATGAGGCGGACCGCCCTGATGGCAAGCTGATCCTTGTGACAGCGATCAACCCGACTCCCGCCGGCGAGGGCAAGACCACGACGACGGTCGGTCTGGCAGACGGTATGAGACTGCTGGGCAAGAATGTCATGGTTGCTCTGCGGGAACCGTCCCTGGGGCCGGTCTTCGGCGTAAAGGGCGGCGCAGCAGGCGGCGGCTATGCGCAGGTGGTTCCCATGGAGGACATCAACCTGCATTTCACCGGCGATATGCACGCCATCGGCGCGGCCAACAACCTGCTGGCAGCGATGCTGGATAACCATATTTATCAGGGCAACAAGCTGAATATCGATCCCCGGCGCATCACCTGGAAGCGCTGCGTGGATATGAACGACCGTCAGCTCCGCTTCGTTACTGACGGTCTGGGCGGCCGGGTCAACGGTGTGCCGCGTGAGGATGGGTATGACATCACCGTGGCCAGCGAGATCATGGCGGTGCTGTGCCTGGCCTCCGATATCGTAGACCTGAAGGAGCGTATCGCCCGTATCGTGGTGGGCTATACCTATGATGAGAAGCCCGTTACTGCCGGCGATCTGAACGCGCAGGGCGCGATGACCGCGCTGCTGAAGGATGCTCTGAAGCCCAACCTGGTGCAGACTCTGGAGCATACCCCCGCGATCGTGCACGGCGGCCCCTTCGCCAATATCGCGCACGGCTGCAATTCCGTTATGGCGACGAAGATGGCGATGAAGCTGGGCGACTATGCGGTTACCGAGGCCGGATTCGGTGCGGATCTGGGCGCAGAGAAATTCCTGGATATCAAGTGCCGCATGGCGGGTCTGACCCCCTCTGCAGTCGTCGTGGTTGCCACGGTTCGCGCACTGAAGAGCCATGGCGGCGTTGCCAAGGCAGATCTGAACAATGAGAACCTGGAAGCTCTGGAGGCCGGTCTTCCCAACCTGCTTCAGCACGTGGATAATATCGTCAATGTCTACAAGCTGCCCTGTGTCGTAGCGATCAACGCTTTCCCGACCGATACGAAGGCAGAGCTCGACCTGGTCGAGGCTAAGTGCCGCGAGCTGGGTGTGAATGTGGCTCTGTCCGAGGTGTGGGCCAAGGGCGGCGAGGGCGGTATCGCTCTGGCGAAGGAGGTCATCCGTCTGGTCGAAGAGCCGAACGATTTCTCCTTCAGCTACAGCCTGGACGGCACGATCGAGGAGAAGCTGGATGCGATCGTGAAGAAGGTCTATCATGGCGACGGCGTGGTGCTGACCGCGAATGCGAAGAAGCAGGCAGCGCAGCTGACGGCGCTGGGCTTCGACAAGCTGCCGATCTGCGTGGCTAAGACGCAGTACAGCTTCTCGGACGACGCGTCCCTGAAGGGAGCTCCCAAGGGCTTTACCGTGACCGTGCGCAATCTGAAGGTTTCCGCCGGCGCCGGTTTCATTGTGGCTCTGACCGGTGATATCATGACCATGCCTGGTCTGCCTAAGGTTCCCGCTGCGGAGAAGATCGACGTTGACGAGACCGGCCGGATCAGCGGTCTGTTCTAAGGACGGAAAATAGAAAAAAAGATCATTTACAGAGGGCGGGCGCTGCGGCGTCGGCCCTCTGCGGCAATTGATGAAGGGTATAGGAGGGAATCTGTACCCTGGATTTTTAAGGAAGCATTTGACAGGCGGGGGAGCAGGGTGTAAGGTATCCCTGGAAGGAGGCAGAATACTTCTCATTATGAAGAAAAATTCATTTATTTATTATCTGACGCAGAGCCTTCTGGGGGCCGGGGCCCTGATTGTAGCTATTTTATTCTTCTTTGCCCTATACAAGATCCGGGATATTATCTCGGTCATCGGGTCCTTTCTGAATATTCTGATGCCGCTGATCTACGGGCTGATCATCACCTTCCTTCTCTCTCCTTTGTGCAACAGGATGGAGGAACTGCTGGAGACGTGGATTCCGCCAAGCGAGAAGAGGGGACGGCAGCGTCGGATTCTGATTCGCGGCTTCAGCGTTGCTTTTGCGGTGCTTTCAGCTCTTATTCTGGTTATTTTGCTCCTGGTTCTGGTGCTGCCGCAGTTTTTCAGCAGTGTGATCAATCTGATCAACAATGTCCCGACGATTTCAGAGACCATTTCCGGCTGGATCGAGAATGGCCTGTCTTCCGCCACGCCGGAGCATCAGGCGCAGGCTCTGGAGCTTTATGAGAATGTGGGGGAGTATTTCCAGAACTGGCTGGAGAATACCCTGCTTCCGCAGGTTCAGTCCATGCTGGGCAGTGTGTCGGAGGGTCTCCTTGGGTTGCTCAACCTGATGAAGAACCTGATCCTGGGTCTGGTAGTCTCGGTTTATCTGTTGTTCAGCCGGAAGAAGTTCCTCGCGCAGTCCCGGAAGCTTCTCTATGGTGTCTTTTCCGCCAAATGGGGGAATCACATCCTCTGGCTCTGCCGGGAAATCAGTGATACCTTCCAGGATTTCCTTCTCGGAAAGATCGTGGACTCTCTGATCATCGGCGTGATCTGTTATATCGGAATGAGCATCCTGAGGCTTCCCTATGCGGTGCTCATCAGTACGGTGATCGGCATAACAAACATCATTCCTTATTTCGGACCTCTGATCGGAATGATCCCCACCACACTGCTTTTGCTGACGGTAAGCCCTGCGCAGGCGCTGACTTTCCTGATCTTCGTACTGATCCTGCAGCAGGTGGATGGAAATGTCATCGGCCCCCGGATTCTGGGAACTGCGACAGGACTGTCCAGCTTTTGGGTACTGGCCTCCCTGGTGATCTTCGGCGGTATGTTCGGCTTTGTCGGGATGATCATCGGCGTGCCGATCTTCGCTGTGATCTATGATCTGGTCCAGATGGGCGTAGAATACCTGCTTGACCAGCATCAGCTTCCCCGGGATTCCCATGTCTATGAAAATATGGACTATGTGGACCTGGAGACGCATACGGTGCTGCAGCGGGAGAAGAAAGGGAAGAAAGAGGGAGAGAAAAAAACTGAAACGGAAAAGAAAGAGCCGGAAGATGCGGAGCCTTGAGCGGATACAGCATGGCAGATGAGAATTGAGGGCCGTGAAAAAGACAAGAACTAAAGACGGACAGGAAGCGAATCGTATCATAGAATCGCAGCCTGTCCGTTTTTCGTTCTTCTGCTTTAATTCTTAGTCTCCTCCGTTTCTTTCTTCCATTTCTTCCAGCGGCTCCAGGAACTGCTGCTTATACTTCGCGAAGCGGTTCTGGTAGCCGGGAATCTTGCCCTGGTGGACGGCCTGCAGGTAGGTGTGGCGGTCGAAGTCTTCGAAGACCTTGTGACGCTGGATGATGTAAACGGCGATGTTGGAGCAGTGGTCGGAGATCCGTTCCACATTGTTCAGCAGTTCGACGAAGGAGATGGCGCTGGAGACCGCGCACTGGCCGGACTGCAGACGCTGGACATGCCGGGCCCGAAGCTCTTCGGTCAGCTGGTCGATGACTTCCTCCAGCGGCTCGATGGAGATGATACTCTCCGAGGACTCTACGGAGAAGGCATCCACCGTCAGATCTACGATAGTGGAGACGGCAGCCAGGAGAGTATCAATTTCCTGTTTGGCGATGTCGGTGAAGTGAACGTTGTTTTCATGCATATACTGGGCGGTCTCGGAGATATTGACACAGTAGTCGCCGATCCGCTCGAAGTCGCTGACCGTCTGGAGGATTTCTGTAGCCCGGTGGGAGTCATCCTCGGTCATGGTGTGGTGCGTGGTCTTGACCAGATATTCTCCGACACTGGCTTCGCATTTGTCCAGGAAATGTTCGTTCTCCTCCAGACGGCTGGACTTTTTGGTGTCATAGGTCTCGCCGGTCAGAAGAACTGTGGCGATGCCCAGATTCTCCTGGATGCAGGTACCCATCGAACAGAGCACTTTCATACACTGCTCCATGGCGACCTGAGGGTTCTTCAGGAAGCGCTCGTCCAGGCAGTCCAGAGCGAGATTCTCGTGGTATTCCTCATCATCGGGAATGATGCGGGTGGCCAGAGCGATGAGACCGTTGATGGCAGGCATCAGAATCAGCGCTGTGATCAGGTTGAAGGCTAAGTGCAGATCGGCGACGTTGCCGCGGTTCATCACGGCATGCAGGAAGGAGAAATGGAACACGGCGTTCAGTCCGTAGAAGCCCACTGCAAAGAGAATGACGCCGATGGCGTTAAAGAGCAGATGCACGACGACGACCCGGCGGGAATTCTTATTAGTTCCGAAGCTGGCCAGGATGACAGTCAGACATTTGCCAATGTTAATGCCCAGAAGGAGCGGGAAGGTCGTAGCGAAGGTCACGGAACCTGTGGCAGTCAGGGCCTGGAGGATACCGACGGCAGCGGACGAGCTCTGGATCAGGGCCGTCAGCCCCAGACCGGCCAGAATACCCAGCAGAGGATTTTCAAAAGCTGTAAAGAGCTGCTGAAAGGCGGGGGAATCCTCGAGAGGGGACAGGGTATTCTCCATCGTGGTCATGCCGAAGAACAGCATGCCGAAGCCCATGAGCAGCATGGAAATATTTTTGGTCTGACGTTTTTTGGCGATGAGATTGATGGCGGCTCCCAGAACGATCAGGATTGGCGCGAAGGCCGAGGGCTTCAGGAGTGAGAGGAAGACGCCGCCGGACTCCAGATCGCCGAGACGGAGGATCTGCGCGGTAGCTGTGGAACCGATGTTAGCGCCGAAGACTACGGGGATGGCCTGTGCCAGCCGCATCATGCCGGCGTTCACGAAGCCGAGCACCGTGACGGTGGTGGCGGCAGAACTCTGAATGATGGCAGTGACACCCGTGCCGAGAGCCAGACCGGTCCATTTATTGCTTGTGAGAGTCTCCAGAATGTGCTCCAGCCTGGCGCCGGCCAGGCGCTCGATGGCCTTGGACAGCAGATCCATGCCATACAGGAAAAGACCAATGCCGGCAAAGAGCGGCAGGAAATCGAGCAGGGACATAGCGTTTCTCCTTTGTGTTCGTCTCACGGTCGTTTGGTGTCGGAGAGCGGCCGAACATTTCTTCTCCGGGCAAGGCACCGCATCTTCTATTATACCTGAACTTTACGTTTAATTAAAGTAAAATTTACATGGAATTGACATTTTGCGTCACGTTGAACTTTTACATGGAATGTGATAAAATGATGAAATAATAAGAGAACGTGACAGATGTCCGGAGAGGGGGCCGGCACAGGGCGCGGAGAACCGGAGTACACGCCCCGGAAAGCAGGCAGGAGACCTTGTATGAATTATATTGTGTTCGATCTGGAATGGAACCAGTGTCCCCAGGGGAAGGCCCGGGAGAATCCCCGGCTTCCTTTCGAGATCGTGGAGATCGGCGCCATCAAACTGAATGAAGAGAAAGAGACGATCGATTCCTTTCACGAAGTGATCCGTCCGTTGGTGTATCGTAAGCTGCATTTTCGGACCCGTGAGGTGATTCATATCGATCAGGAAGAGCTGAATGCAGCGCGCACTTTTTGTCCGGTGATCCGGGATTTTCTGGCCTGGTGCGGGGAGGACTATGAGTTCGTGTCATGGGGTAGACTGGACATCAATGATCTGAAGCGGAACATGGATTATTATCGGATTCAGAACCCTTTCCCTCAGCCCCTGTTTTATTATGATCTGCAGAAGATGTTCAGCCTCTTATACGACGACGGGAAGAGCCGCTCCTCGCTGATCGACGCGGTGGAGTATCTGCAGATTCCTGAGACGATGCCCTTTCATCGTGCCTTCGACGATACGTATTACACGGCGGAGGTCATGAAGAGGATGGATATGGAGCCGGTAGCCCGGTATGAGTCGGTGGATTATCACAGGATTCCGGCCAGCCGCGAAGAGGAGATCTTTCTTGATTTCGGTACTTATCTGAAATATGTCTCCCGAAGCTTCGCGGACAAGGAGGAGGCCATGAAGGACCGGCGTGTTTGCTCGCTGCGCTGCAGCTGCTGCAATCTCCCGGTCTGGAAACGGGCGCGCTGGTTTTCGACCGGTGGGAATACGTATCTTTCTCTGGTGCAGTGTCCCAAGCATGGTTATATGAAGGGAAAGATTCGTTTGAAAAAATGCCCGGACGGTGGGGTGTTCGTGGTCAAGACCATCAAACCGGCAGACGAGCGATCGGTGAAGATGATCCGGGAGAAGAAGGATGCGATCAAGAAGAGGCGCAAGGATCGGAGAAGAAAAAAAGAGGGGATGACAGGAAAAAAGAAAAAAACTGAACATGTCCGGCGACCGGCGGGGAACATTCCCGTGTATAAAGCAATATAAGACAGAGAGAGCCTGTGGATTCCTCCGGAACGGAGGTGCGCGGGCTCTCTCTGTCTTCTATAGTTTCATTTTATATTTGTTGTTGCTCTTGCGGCGCCGACTGCCTCGCCGACCACTGTCCACATAGCCGTAGGAGCTGTGCCGACGACGTCGGCTGCGGGGTCTCCGTCGGCTGCGGGAACCGCCGCCGCCCCGCAGGGAGAAGAGCAGCAGGATGATCAGTATAAGCAGCACCAGAACGACAAGCGGAAGGGCCCAGAACAGCCAGGGATGATTCTGTACCTGGGGCAGCGTGCGGAAGGAGGAGAGGATGGGAAGGCTCTCCAGGCGGCTGCGAAGACGAGCCAGTCCTCCGCGGAGACGGGCCAGCCAGCCGTCATTTCCGGTGCTTTCATCCGCAGATGTCTGTGCTTCGCCGGTTTCCCCGTTCTCCCTGTCTGCCGCGGTTGTCTCCGCGGCGGTGACGGTGAGGGCGGCGCTTCCCACTTCGGTCCCGTCATAACGATAAGAAACTGTTGCCACGGTTCCGGTCTCTTCGCCGGTCACTTCCAGACTGGTGTCAAGCAGTGAGAAATCCAGTGTGGAAGGGAGAACCAGCCATTCGTCTTCAGCGATGACAGCCTCCTTTAGAACGGCGAAGCTCTGCGCGGTTTCAGCGTCCACGGGGGAAGTGTCCGCTTCACAGAGCTGATACATGGTAAAGTTATCGAAGCCGTAATCCAGAAGGGAGACTGTGTCCTCGTAATGAGTGCCGTCACTTTTCATGATGACACAGATCAGTTCCATGTCTTCCCGGACCGCGTAGGTGACCAGTGTATTTCCGGCCAGCGTCGTATATCCGGTCTTCCCGGTGACGGCGCCGTCATAATGGTCGGCTCCGTCGCGGACCAGCTTGTGCTTCATAGCAATCGGGTGTTCCTCGTCGTTTTTATTGGTGACAGGGATGGTGTAGCTCAGCGTGGAGCCGATCTGCAGATAGGTAGGATTCTGCACGGCTGCCCGCGTAATGATGGCCATATCTAGGCAGGTCGTGAGGTGATCCTCATCGTTGAGTCCTGTGGGATTGGTGAAATGTGTGTTCTCACAGCCCAGTTCCTGCGCCTTCTCATTCATCAGATCAGCGAAATCCTCGATGCTCCCGCTCACATGCTCCGCCAGAGCCTGCGCTACCTCGTTGGCCGAGGCCAGGAGAACGGCATACAGGCAGTCTTCGACGCTGAGCTCCTCGCCTTCGGTGCGGGCGATGTGGGTGCTTCCCGCCTCCAGATCGTGCGTTGCGCGATAGGAGAAGGTGACTGTCTCATCCAGAGAGCAGTTTTCCAGAGTCAGCAGCGCGGTCATGATCTTGGTGATGCTGGCCGGGTAGCAGGTTTCATCGGCATTTTTTGCGTAGAGGATGCTGCCGGTCTTCGCCTCCATGAGGATGGCGCACTCCGATGAGATCTCCGGAGTCTTCGGCCAGTCTGCGCAGGAAGTCAGATCGGTCGGCGCCGAGGCGGTGGTCGACGCACGGACCGGGAGAGCGCCCGTCGTCAGCGTCACAACCAGCAGGAGCGCGCAGAGCGCCGGGAAGAGTTTCTTATCCATGGGGTTCAGGTTCTCCTTTATGTCAGGTATTCGGTTTCAATCTTCTTTTCGCCAGGATACGCCAGATCACGCAGCCGGCGAAGCAGGCGGCCATGAGACCGACGAAGAGCAGGGCGACCCGCAGAGCGATGTCGATCCAGAAGGGCTCCGGCAGCATATTGATCAGAAGGCTCGTGGCCGGTGCAAAGAGCCACAGATCGTTCCGGAAGAAGATTTCATGAAAGATAGTGAAATATTTCGTAAAATCCGAGGCAAAGAGCGCCGCCAGGATCCCGACGATCGCAACGAACAACACAGAACCTCTCTGGAAATAGACCGGCAGGATCCGGGCGAGGGGCGCGTGCGTGAGAAGGAGAAAGAAGACACAGAAGAGCAGAACGACCAGCGCGATCCTGCGCAGCATGAGGCCTCCGAGAAACAGAATCCGGACGTCCGACATGTGGATTTTTTCCTGATCATTGAAGAACTCTCTCTCCTCTCCGGCGACCGTGGTCATGATCACCAGGTCGTCCCGGTTGCCCCGGAGATAGGCCATCATCTCATGTGTCACATCCATCAGGTCGTCCATACTCATGTCGACGGTCTCCGGAACGCCAAGCTTCGTATATTCTTTCTCGTAATAATTCCAGTCGCTGTAAGCGGCGATCTCCACTGCCGTGATCAGCAGAACGACGAGGACCGATAAAACAGCCAGTATTCCGGCCAGCGTGTGCATTTTTTTCAAGGAAATCACCTCGTACAAAAGATGGGTCAATCATACACCATTTCGCGTTATGTGTCAAAAGAATCGCCGTTTTTTATGGGAAAAGCAGGCTTTATGGAGGATAGGGGTGTTTTTTTTTCTCTCTTTTTGGTAGAATGAGGGAACGGAAGAGGAGGAAAAGCAATGAGACTGAAAAATGTACCTGGCGCCCGGGAGGAGATCGAGGCGAGCCCCTGTGCCATAACAGAACCGGAGGCATATCGGGGGCAGTGGCAGAGTGTATTTCCGGAGACGCAGCAGCTCCATGTGGAGATCTGCATGTGGAAGTGAAACATAATGAAGGAGATGTCACAAACACATCCG
>JAJQDL010000102.1:14185-18566 GCA_021202235.1 Lachnospiraceae bacterium | reverse complement strand
TGTTCCAATTTTCCTGCAATTCAACTCAATTTTTCTGCAATGAGTGAAAGTGCGTTCAGCGAAGCGGAGTTTCCGCGTCCCGGAGAAGCTTTCAGCTAAACCGATTCGCTGCAGCTTGCAGACAAAAAAAGACAGAAACACATTATGCGCTTCTGTCTCCAGATAATATATTCGGAAATCTCAGGATTCCGTCTCCGGTCTTCTTCCGGCCGTGAAAGCAATTTGTCATTCAGGATCTGCCGCATATTTTTCCCGAAATTCCAACGGCTTTAATCCGGTATATTTCATGAAAAGCTGTGAGAAATGGTTTGTGTTTTCATATCCCACATGCTCAGCGATCTCCCTCACCGTTCGATTTGTGGAAATCAGTTCCCACTGCGCCTCACTGATGCGGCGTCGGATCTGATACTGGATGGGAGAAATATGAAAGGTCGCAGTCATCTCGTGTGAAATATGACTGGAGCTCATATGAAAGATACGGGAAAGCTCCTCCATATTCATCGGCTCGGCATAATGCTGATCAATATAACGTAGGATATTTTCGGCAAACCCGGAACGACTTTTCCCGCGTTCTCTCATCTGCGTATGAATCTTCTGCCAGGCCAGAAGGACCATACTCTCCGCCAGACTGCGAATAACCGGATAGGCATTCGCGGTCTGCGCCTGGCGCTGCCGGAAGATTTCTTCCATACAGCTCTGAAAAACCGGCGCTGTCTCTCCGGCCTGCAGAACGGGAACCATATTATCAGGCAGAATATGGTTTTCCGGCAGACCCGGCAGCATAAAACCACTGACGCCGCAGGTCCAGGCATCCAGAGGATTCTGAAAATCCGAAGCAATAGCATGAATACCGCCGCTGTTAAAGACAACCAGGTCGCCGGTCTTTACCTGATAGGGGATGTTTTCCCAGGTATACGTTCCGCTCCCTCCTGCAATATAAATCAATTCAGTCTGATCTGAATGAGAGTGAAAGCTGAAAAACCAGTTCGGATTGTCACAGCTGTGAACAATTTTTTTTACCTGGAGGCGACTGCCAACACAGAAAACAGCCGCATCCTCCGGCACAATATCCAGCAGAATCATACAAAATTCCTCCCGCACCTGTTATTCCCGATATCCAAGCTGTCGGGAGAGAGTCATTGCCCCTTCCCACACCCACTGTTCCATTGAATGACTGTCCTCCGGGAACCGAAAGGCCGGTGTAGAGACAGCCAGAGATCCCGCGATCCTTCCATACATATCAAAAATGGGCGCAGCTATGCATCCCACCCCTCCGTCCCAGGTATCATGACGCACAGCGATCCCTTCCCGCCGAATCTTCGCCAGACTGCGCAGAAAAGCATTGATTTTTTCCCTCTCGTTCTCCCCATACTGCAGAACCGCCGCCCGTTCCTGAATTCCTTCCTCCAGAAATGCCAGAATCGCATATCCGCTGGCTCCTTTCCAGAGCGGTTCTACAGATCCGACCTGCACGGACTGTTTGATAACCTGAGGACTCTCTACCTGTTCCAGGCAAATCCGGTCCATTCCTCTATAAATATAAACATGAGATGTCTCACGTGTCTCTTTTGTCAGATTCTGAAGAACCGGCAGGCAAAGCCTTGTCAGATCGCTGGAATCCCTGGCAATCTGTCCCAGATAGAATATTTCACTGCCCAGCAGATAGCGGTTCGTCTCCTGGCTGCGGTACAAAAAGCCCAGATTTACAAGTGTTCCCAGGAGACGTGAGGCCGTCGACTTTGCCATTCCCATTTTCTGTGACACTTCCGTCAGAGAGAGCTCACGATTATCCCAGTCAAAAAGCATCAAAATACGAAAAGCCTTTTCGATGCTTTTCACATTTTTTGAATCCGTTTTCTCTTCCATCATGTGTCTCCTGATCTCTCGTTCATATATTCCTCCAGCAGCCCCAGGTATTTCGCCAGGTCCTCTTCCGTATGTGCGGCGGAAAGGAAGATGGCCTCGAACTGCGCGGGAGCCAGGTAGATGCCATGGTTCAGCATGAAGTTGCAGTAACGGGCGAAGGCTGTCGTGTCGGAGGTCTTGGCGCTGTCGTAATCCCGGACGGTCTCCGCGGTGAAGAACAGGCAGCCCAGGGAACCGAGGTGGCTGACCTGGTACGGCTTCCCACAGCGCGTCAGGATCTCCTGCATGGAGGTGAAGAAACGATCCGCCTTCGCGTTCAGCTCTTCATACCATTCCGGGTGCTTCTGCATCAGAGAGAGCTGCGTATATCCGGCGGCCATGGCTACGGGGTTGCCGCTGAGGGTGCCGGCCTGATAGACGCCGCCCAGAGGCGCGACCAGTTCCATAATTTCCCGGCGGCCGCCGTAGGCTCCCACGGGCATACCGGCACCGATGATCTTGCCAAATGTAGTGAGATCGGGCGTCACGCCGAACCAGCCCTGCGCCCCGTCGAGGCCCAGCCGGAAGCCGGTGATGACCTCATCGAAGATCAGCAGAGCGCCGTGCTTTGTGCAGAGCTCCCGCAGTCCCGGGAGGAAATCCTCCTCCGGCAGCACCACGCCCATGTTGGCCGCCACGGGCTCAACGATCACGGCGGCGATCTGCCCAGGATTCTCAGCAAAGAGCGCCTCGACATTCGCCAGGTCGTTATACCGCGCCGTCAGCGTGTCCGCCGTGCATCCGGCCGGGACGCCCAGGCTTCCCGGCGCGCCCGCCGTCATGACGCCCGACCCGGCCCGCACCAGCAGCCCGTCGGAGTGGCCGTGGTAGCAGCCGTCGAATTTGACGATCTTATCCCGTCCGGTGAAGCCACGGGCTACACGGATGGCGCTCATCACGGCCTCCGTGCCGGAGTTCACCATGCGCACCATCTCGATGGATGGCACCATCTCGCAGATGAGCCGCGCCATCCGCACCTCGATCTCCGTGGCAGCTCCGAAGCTTAAGCCCCGAGTCACGGCATCCAGAACGCTCTCCCGCACCTCTTCCCGGTCATGCCCTAAGAGCATGGGCCCCCAGGAGCCAATGAAATCCACATACTCCCGGCCGTCCTCATCCGTCATATGCCCGCCGGAGCCACTATGGATGAACCGCGGTGTGGAACCGATGGAGCCAAAGGCCCTCACCGGGCTGTTGACCCCGCCGGGGATATATTTCTTCGCTTCCTCAAAGAGTTCCTCTGATCGTGTCATGTTTTTCTCCTCCGCTTCTTTCGATCCTTCCTACCCGATATACCCCTTATCCATGCAGCGTGCCAGCTCTTCGGCGAAATACGTCAGGTAGATGTCGGCTCCGGCCCGGAAGGCGCTGACCGCGATCTCGCAGAGGATAGCAGTCTCGTCCACGAAGCCCTGTCCGGCCGCGGCCTTGACCATCGCGTATTCGCCGCTGACGTTATAGGCGGCGATGGGGACGTGGGTCGTCTCCTTCAGCTCGCGGATGACATCGCCGAAGGCCATCGCGGGCTTGACCATGAGGATGTCTGCGCCCTCTTCGATGTCAAGCAGCGCTTCCTTGACGCCCTCGCGGCGGTTGTGATAATCCATCTGGTAGGATTTGCGGTCGCCGAAGGAGGGCGCCGACCCGGCGGCCTCGCGGAAGGGGCCGTAGAAGGCGGAGGCATACTTCACCGCATAGGACATGATGGGCGTATTCTGGTGTCCGTTGGCATCGAGCAGCTTCCGGATGGCGGCCACGCGGCCGTCCATCATGTCGGAGGGCGCTACCATGTCCGCTCCGGCCTCCACCTGCGAGAGCGCCGTCCGCGCCAAATAGTCCAGGGTGCGGTCGTTGTCGACCTCCTGCCCGTTAAGGATGCCGCAGTGGCCATGGGAGGTATATTCGCACATACACACATCGCCGATGCAGTACATTTCCGGGAAGCGCTCCTTGATCGCCCGGAAGCCCTTCTGCACGATGCCGTTCTCATCGTAGGCGCCGCTGCCCCACTCGTCCTTGTGGTCGGGGATGCCGAAGAGCATCACCTTGTCCACTCCGGCATTCAGCAGCTCCTCGATCTTGTACATCAACTGATCGACAGTGTAGCGGTACTGCCCCTCCATCGAGGGAATCTCTTCCCGCTGATTCTCTCCCTCCATGACGAAGGCGGGATAGATCAAAGCGGATTTATCCATGCGGGTTTCCCGCACCATTTTCCTTAAAGAAGCGCCGTAGCGCAGACGTCTCGGTCTCTGTGTCATGTCCATTTATGCATACCTCCTGCTATCGCTTATGATCGCATCCCTGTCGTCCGCAAAAACGGCTATACTGAAGCAATCATCGTTGTCTCTCTATTCCTTTTCCTCTTCCATCTCTCTGTGTACGCGGCAGACAAGCTCCTCCAGGCTGTCCATCGTCGCCCGGGTCGCCGTGTACGTACGCAACACGGCTTCCCCGGAGCCCCGCCAAGTCTGCG
>JAJQDL010000102.1:5427-14175 GCA_021202235.1 Lachnospiraceae bacterium | reverse complement strand
GGGCGTGGTGTTTTGTAAAATCCACCGCCGCCGGGCTGGCCAGCGGCCCCCGGGGGGCGGTTACCGTCCGCAACCGGGCTCCCCGGGCGACCCGGGCTGTCTGTCTGCCGATGCAGAGTGCCCGCACCCGGCTCACGTCCAGGCCCTCCGTAGCCGCAAGGAACCCCCGCACGGTGGAGGCGCTGGTGAACACAGCCAGCGTCTGCGGATGCTTCTCGAACTCCGCCCGCTCGTCGATGAGGGGCGATTTCTCATACAGGGTCTCGTAGATGGGAATGTCCTCGAGGATCACCGAAGGAGCCTTGCGGATCTCCTCCACGATCTCAGAGTTCCCCTTCGCCGCCCGGGGCAGCAGCACCCTCTCTCCCGGCTGCAGGACGGCCGCCAGCGCCCGCCCCAGGCTGACGCCGTCATAGGTCCCCGGCTCCAGGTCGGCGAAGAGGCCGCAGCGCTCCAGCTCCCGGCGGGTGCCCGGCCCCAGGACGGCCAGACGGCAGCCTGCCAGGTTCCGCACGTCCTTTTTCTCCGCCCGCAGCGCCTCGAAGAAGACCTTCACCCCGGCCGGGCTTGTAAATACGATCCACTGAAACTCCGCCAGCCGCCCCAGAGCATCCTGAAGGGCTCTGTTATCGGGAATGGCTTCCGTGCGAATCGCCGGGATATCAATAACCTGCGCGCCCTTCTGCCGCAATCGGTCTGTCAGAGCAGAAGCCCGATCCCGGGGGCGGGTCACGATCACACGGCAGCCGGCCAGCTCCCGCTTCTCCGCCCAGGCGAAGTCCTCCGCCAGACGGCATACCGGTCCCACCACGATGATGGCCGGTGCTGCGATAGCCGCCGGTCGGCTCTCCTCCGGGAGCCGGGCCACCGTCGAGACCACCCGCCGCTGCTCGGCGGTGGTGCCCTTCTCCACGATGGCCGCCGGGGTCTCCGGATCCATCCCCGCCGCCAGCAGTCCGGCGCAGATGTCCGGCAAAGCCGTCACTCCCATGAGGAAGACCAGCGTCGCTTTCATGGACACGAGAGCATCGAAATTCAGATCCAGCGGCGCATTCTTCTTCTTGTGTCCTGTGATGATGTGCACCGAGGAGCAGAAATCCCGGTGCGTCACGGGGATCCCGCTGTAGGCTGGCACGGCGATCGCCGAGGTCACGCCCGGCACGATCTCATAGGGAATCTCATGCTCCGTAAGCAGCTGCAGTTCCTCGCCGCCGCGTCCAAAGAGGAACGGATCCCCTCCTTTGAGGCGGACAACCCGTTTTCCCTGCAGAGCCTCCTCCAGCAGGATCTGATTGATCTCCTCCTGCCTGCGGATATGATGATGGGAACGCTTCCCCACGTTGACCAGCTCCGCGTCCTCCGGCACCAGCGCCAGGATTTCCGGGCTCACTAGAGCGTCGTAGACCACCACCTCGGCGGCCTCCAGCACCGCCTTGCCCTTCAGAGTAAGCAATCCGATATCCGAAGGACCGGCTCCCACCAGCCATACTTTACCTGTCATACGCGACCTCCCATTTGCCATTTCACAGCTTCCAGACCTCTTCGCGCACCATCTGTCTGTATTTCCGACTTGCGAACATTTCCACATTTCCTTTGATCATCCATCTAACTGCCGCCGCAGACGTTCCGCCAGCTCTGCACCAAGATACTCCCCTTCACAGCAGCGGCCGGTGAGGGTTCCTGTCACAAAATCCCGCTTGTCCTCGCTGTAGTACAGTCCCCGCAGGGTCAGCGCATCTCCCTGTATCCACGCATGAGCGGCAATCGGAGAGCTGCAGCCGCCGTCCAGACGCCGGACAAATGCCCGTTCCGCCAGCGCACAGGCTCCCTCTTCCTCGCAGAAATATCTATCCAGAAAGGAATAATCCTCCCCGGCGCGTCCCTGCACAGCCAGGATTCCCTGCCCCGCTGCGGGGATCATTTCTTCTACGGAGAAGAGATGCGAAATCCGTCCTGCCAGTCCGAGCCGCCGCAGCCCCGCCGCGGCCAGGATCAGCGCCCCGTACTCGCCGGCATCCAGCTTCTTAAGCCGGGTCTGCACATTGCCCCGCACCGGGGCAAATGTCACATCCGGCGCCAGCCTCTGCAGCTGCACCATCCTCCGTCGGCTGGAGCAGCCCACAGGCAAACTGCGGTTCCATGCCGTGGCGCCTGCGGGAAGCACCAGAGCGTCCCGGGGATCCTCCCGGCGGGAAAATCCCAGCAGAGGCAGATCCTCCGGCACCTCCATGGGCACATCCTTGAGACTGTGTACCGAGAGATCGCTGCGCCCTTCACGAAGTGCCCGGTCGAGTTCCCGGACGAAGAGACCCTTGCCGCCGATCGTCTCCAGACTCTGATCGAGAATCTTATCTCCGGTCGTCTTCATGGTAACCAGCTCTGGATTGATCTCCGGGTCACGGTCGCGCAGGTAATCCAGCACCGTCTCGGACTGGATCACCGCCAGCCGACTCTCCCGGCTTCCGATACGAATGGTTCTCATCGCAGTTCCTCCTTCTTCACAAGCTTCCGCAGCGCGGCGGCAACCCGGCGGACTCTCCCGTGATCGCTCCCGCCGGAGGTCACGCCGAGGATCAGATCCCCGTCCCGGACGACGGCGGGAAAGAAAAAGTCGCATTCCTCCTGATTGGAGGCGTTATTGACCCGGATGCCTCTCTCCCGGCAGATTTGGAAGATCGCCGTATTCACCGCCGGGTCGTCGGTGGCCGCCAGGACCATCTGTATTTGCTCTCTGTCAGAAATCCGCTCCGGCGCGTAACGTGCCTGCTCCCAGGCGATCTCTCCGGCCTTCCACCATTCTGTCAGCGACGAACTCAGTGACGGACTCACGATGCAGATGGAAGGTCCGAAAGCCAGCAGCGTCCCCACCCGGCGCTCTGCGATGTGTCCGCCGCCGAACACCAGCACCTGCCAGCCCGAGATATCCCGGAAATAGGGGAATTTCGCTGTCGTCCCGCTCATGTTTCCTCCTCCGTGAATTCCGTCTCCGCCGCCTCCAGACATTTGCGAAGTACATCGACGCCGGCCTCATTGCGGATGGTAAAAAGGATTTTCTCAATGACCTTCTCAGAAGAAGCACAGACAGCCTGGCGCAGACTGTCTGTCTCTTCCTCTGTGAGCGGCAGGCTCTTCACCGTCCGGCCCATGCGCCAGCAGACATCATCCGCGGCCGCGCGGCCTACCCGGCGCACCCGGGGGATCAGATCGCGGCCCTCATACCAGACCGTGAATTCATGGATCTGCTCCTCAAGGATCTCTTCGGCCCGGCGAATCTGCTCCGTCAGCTCTTCCGACTGGGTCACGGAAAAGCTGTCGATATCGTAGAGTGTCACCTGCGGCAGAGTCCCCACCTCCGGCTCGATATCCCTGGCCACCGCCAGAGCTAGGTAGATCTGCTGCCGGTTCGCCGGATGATCACGAACCTCCAGAGAACGGATCGTCGTGTTGGGGCTGCTGGTGGCGCTGACCAGCAGGTCACAGTCCGGCAGCAGGCCCAGCCGGTCGCCGTAGTTGATACGATGGCACCCCACGGGGATTTCCACGACGCCGCTGCGGTACTGGCGGACGGTCACGGTCACGTCCGCGCCCTCAGCCGCCAGCACCTGCGCCGCCCGCTTTCCCATTTCCCCGTTGCCGATAACCAGACAGCGCTTCCCCGCGAAGGAATAGGCGCGCCGTTTCATCCCGGCCACGGCCTGTTCGACGGCAGACAGATTGGCCGTCGACATCTGCATTCCGGTCTTCACCTTCTTCGCGCCGGTGATCGCCATACGAAAGAGCGTCTCCAGCACCGGATCCGTGCTATATACGTCACGGGCGTTCTGCAGCGCTTCCTTCACCTGTGTCAGCACCTGATCCTCTCCGAGAATGCGGGATTTCAAGCCGCTGGTCATCTGAAAGAGATGACGCACCGCCTCCTCGCCGCGGCGGTGAACGAAATAGCGCTCATAGTCTGCTGGTTCGCGGTCTTTCAACTCGCAGAGCAGTGCATAAAGAGACAGCTCGCAGCCCTCTCTCGTGTGAACCCAGATCTCCATCCGATTGCAAGTTGAGAGAATTACACATCCCAGGATCCCTTCTTGCTGCCTCAGCTCTTCCATCGCCGCTGCGGCTGCCTTGCGGGTAAAGGAAAACAGTTCACGGATCTCCACAGGCGCGAGGCTGTGGTCAATTCCTGTCATTTGTATGTTCATGGTCTCACTCTTCACTTCTCTTTGCCTCGCGTTTTCTTTCTGGCCATCAATCTCTGCTTTTTCGTTTTCAGACAATCGTATTCTCTTTTCCTGTTGATTCAAACTGTCTTCTCATTTCTGCGTTCTGACGCGCTTATTTCCCGGATCCCGTCCGGCTCGGATCCATCTCATAGAGAAGCGCGTTACAGATCGCGGCAGCCACGTTGCTGCCTCCCTTCCGCCCCCGGGCCACGATGGCCGGAACATCCGTCTCGAGGATCAGTTCCTTGGAGGCCACTACGTTGACAAAGCCAACCGGGACGCCGATGACCAGCTCCGGAGCGATCCGTCCCTCCTGAATCATATCATAAAGCTTCACCAGAGCCGTCGGGGCATTCCCCACGGCGAAGATCAGCGGACGATTCAGTCTCGCGGCCTTCTCCATGCTGGCCGTCGCCCGGGTCGTATGCTCCCGCTTCGCCGCCTCTGCCACATCCGGATCGGACATGAAGCAGAACACCTCCCCGCCGAAGGATGCCAGCACCCGCTTGTTGATGCCGGAGCGGGCCATTTGCGTATCCGTCACGATACAGGCTCCCCGCCGGATGGCCTCCTTCGCCGCCGTCACTGCATCATGGGTGAATACGAGGTTGTCTGCATAATCAAAATCCGCCGTCGTGTGGCTCCCCCGCTTGACGATGGGCTCCTCCTCCGCCGGAAACTGCCGGGCTCCCCGGTCCGCGGGGCTGTTGTCTCAGCTCCGCCGCGCAAGCTCCTTGGGGAGCACCTTCTCCAGCTGTGTACGCATTTCTCACTCACGTCCCTTCTATCTCTTCAGCGTCCTTCACTCCAGGAACCACGCCTTTTCCTCTAGCAGTCCTTTCACGCGAAGATCGGTTCCTTCTTACAGAATCCCTTCCGTTCCCGCATTTACGATCTCATAAATCTTCTCCATATCCAGATGCTTCCGCAGTTCATCGGCCAGGATATCATACTGCTGCTGCTTGTAGGCCTCATAGTCCATCATGCCCAGTTCCTCCACCTTCATCCCTTTCCGGGAAGCCAGGCTTCCCAGCAGGGCGCGGACGATCTCCGGCGTATCAAAAAATCCGTGGACATAGGTGCCGTATACATTTCCGGACCAGCCGCCGTCCTCCTTGGAGATCCCGGTGACACCGTCTATCAATGTATTCAGTGCCTGCCCGGTCTCCCGCCAGGTGCTGACGCCCATATGGATCTCATAGCCCTCCACCGGACAGCCGGACAGCCCCGCCAGGGGACCGCTCGGCGCAGCAACCCGTCCCTCGACGCGGGTTCTCGTCTTCTCTCCGGCAAAAATGGTGTCCATGGGAAGCAGCCCCATGCCGCGCAGTGTTCCGCCTTCCTCGACGCCCTCCGGATCGGCCAGGGTCTCCCCCAACATCTGGTAGCCGCCGCAGATGCCGAACACCGGCGTTCCCGCCCGGGCTTCTTTAAGTACAGCCGCTTCCAGGCCGCTCTGGCGCAGCCACAACAGATCCTTCATCGTGTTCTTCGTTCCGGGAAGCAGGATCAGGTCCGGATTCCGCAGTTCGGAGACGCGCTGCACAAACCGCACTCTCACGCCCTCGACGCTCTCGAGGCGGTTGCACTCCCTAAAATTCGCGATGCGCGGCAGACGCAGTACGGCGATGTCGATCTGCCCCTGCGCCGTCCGGTTCTCCAGCCGCTCCGACAGGCTGTCCTCGTCCTCGATGTCGATGTGCATGTAGGGAGTCACCCCCACCACCGGGATGCCGCCGCTGCGCTCCTCCAGCATGACGATACCGGGATCGAGAATCGTCTTATCTCCGCGGAACTTATTGATAATCATGCCGCGCACCAGCCGTTTCTCATCCTCCTCCAGAAGCAGAATGGTCCCCAGCAGCTGGGCGAACACGCCGCCCCGGTCGATATCCCCCACGAGAAGCACCGGTGCCTTCGCCATCTTCGCCATACCCATATTGACGATGTCATCTGTCTTCAGGTTGATCTCCGCCGGACTGCCGGCTCCCTCGATGACAATGATATCGTTCTCGCGGGCCAGGCTGTCGTAAGCCGCGAGGATATCCGGGATCAGCTGCTTCTTGTAGCGGAAATAGTCGCGGGCGCTCATATTTCCCCGGACTTCCCCGTTGACGATAACCTGCGAACCCACATCATTGGTGGGCTTGAGAAGGATCGGATTCATCCGCACCGAGGGCTCACAGCACGCCGCTTCGGCCTGCATGACCTGCGCCCGGCCCATTTCCAGCCCTTCGCGGGTGATGAAGGAGTTCAGAGCCATATTCTGGGATTTGAAGGGGGCCACCCGGTAGCCGTCCTGATGGAAGATGCGGCAGAGCCCCGCGGTCAGCAGGCTCTTCCCCGCGTTCGACATCGTCCCCTGGATCATCAGTGATTTCGCCATCACGCTCTCCCCTCCTTCCCCGCGAGGCGGGAAATTGCTTCCATCAGCTGGACATTCTCCGCATGGCTGCGCACGGCCACCCGGTAATAGCCTTCCGTCAGGCCCCGGTAGTTCGCGCAGTCCCGGATCAGGATGCCCTCCTCCGCCAGCGCGGCGGCCAGCCCCCGTTCTCCCTGAAAGAAGACATAATTGGCCTGCGAATCATAGACCCGCATCCCGGCGTCGGTCAGGGCGGCCTTCAGCCAGGGTCTCTCCTCAGCCAGCAAAGCCCGGTAGCGGCGCACGTACTCTGTCTCTCCCAGAGCAGCCAAACCGGCCTGTTGTGCGGGAACCGACACGCTCCAGGGCGGATGCGCCGCCAGCAGCCGCTCCATGCGGTCCTCGTCGGCGGTCAGCGCATAGCCCAGCCGCAGCCCGGCCATCGCATAGAGCTTGGTGAAGGCCTTCAGGATAAACAGGCAGGGGTACTGCGCCAGCTGCGGGACCAGCGTATGCGCCGCCGGATCCTCCAGAAAATCGATAAAACACTCGTCCAGGAGCAGACAGAT
The DNA here is from genome assembly GCA_021202235.1 of Lachnospiraceae bacterium. GTDB lineage: Bacteria > Bacillota > Clostridia > Lachnospirales > Lachnospiraceae > UBA3305. The sequence goes on along the minus strand of JAJQDL010000102.1, from coordinate 7,027 downwards.
GCACTGTGCCTGACAGGTCTCCAGGATTTCCTGCAGAAGCGCCCGTTCCGCTGTCTGCCCGGTGGGATTGTTGGGATTGCAGAGCACCAGCATGTCCACGTCCTCCGTCAGAAGAGAGAGGACGCGCCGGGAGTAACGGAACTCCTCCTCCGCCCGCAGCGGGCAGAAAATAATCTCACAGCCCACCGCTTCCAGCGCCTGCATGTATTCGTGAAAGGTGGGCGCGAAGACCACCGTGCGGCGCGGCCGCTCCGCCAGAGCCAGCGTGAAGATCAGATCGGTAGCGCCGTTGCCGCAGAGTACCTGCGCTTCGGACACCTGCTCACGCACTGCGATTGCCCGGCTCAGAGCCTCACAGCGGATGTCCGGATAGCAGTCGGCGTGAGCCGCTCCCTCCCGGGCCGCCCGGCGCACCGACTCCGGCATCCCCAGGAAATTCAGATTGGCCGAGAAGTCCAGCCGGACCTCCCGGCGGTAGATGTCCCCGCCGTGTTCATACATGGTGTGTCGCTCCTTGTCCTCTCTGTCGCTTATCCTGTGCGCTGTCACAAAGCAATATGATCTGTGACACGCTATCATACAATCGGTCTGTTCACTATTTATATCTGCCCCAGAAGCATCGCCGCCAGCAGCCGCAGTCCGGTCAGCAGGATCAATCCCAGCACGGCTGTTCCGTACATCAGCCGATGAGAACGCCCGATATCGGCGATCTCCACCGGGCGGATCGGATCGCCGATCGTCTGCTTCTTATGCAGCTCGCCGAAATACCAGGCGTCTCCGGCCAGCTGGACATCCAGTGCTCCCGCCATGACTGCCTCGGTGTGCGCCGAATTGGGGCTGGCGTGCTTCCGGCGGTCCCGCCGGTAGATGCGCGCCGCGTTTCTCCCGTCAAAGCCCAGCAGCCAGGCTGCGGCGATCATCAGGATCCCCGACAGACGGGCCGGAATATAGTTGCAGAGATCATCGAATCGCGCCGCCGCCCGCCCGAAATACAGATATTTCTCATTTTTATAACCCACCATGGAATCCATGGTATTCACTGCCTTATAAAAAAATCCCAGCAGACTGCCGCCCAGCGCTATGAAGACCATCGGGGCCAGGATACCGTCCGAAGTGTTTTCCGCCACGGTCTCCACGGCGGCCTTCACGACCCCTTCTTCATCGAGCCGCTCCGTATCGCGTCCCACGATCATGGAGACAGCATGCTGTCCCGCGGGCAGGCTCTCCTGCAGGGCGTCCGCCACCTTCGCGCTCTCCCGCTGCAGGCTGCGGGCCGCCAGAATCTGATAGCAGAACACGGTCTCAACCACGACACCGGCCACCGCCGACCAGCTATAGGCCAGAAACAGGATCACCGCAGGCAGGATCAGAGAAGACGCGATGACCAGGATCACCAGGAAAACACCGGCCACGCACTCCCCTGTCGGTGTCTTCGGGAAGAGCCGCCGCAGGAGCTTCTCCCAGGTTGTAATGAGCCAGCCGATCCCCTGCACCGGATGCCAGAGCCCGTGGGGATCGCCCAGGAAGAAATCCAGAATGAAGCCCAGCACCAGAGCCAGAACCGACGCGGTCAGCATGACACGTCCTCCCCCCGGATGCA
>JAJQDL010000102.1:0-5417 GCA_021202235.1 Lachnospiraceae bacterium | reverse complement strand
CGACCAGGCTGATCCTCTGCTAACACTGGACCGACAAGTTTCAATCCACGCTCCCGCGCGGGGAGCGACAACTTACCCCCGCCGCCAAAGCCATTCCTAATGGGGTTCAATCCACGCGCCCCCGCGCGGCGCGCCCCGGAAGCCATCCAGACAGCAGCCCCGCACCAGAGCCCGAACCGCCGCCGTCAGCATGACACGTCCTCCCCCCGGATGCACAGAGGTACGCCGCAGGTCACCAGATAGACCCGCTCGGCCCGTTCGGCAAGGAAGCAGCCCAGGCGGCCAACCCGCTCCCGCCAGGCGCGCTCGAAAGCGTCCACCGGCACCAGACCGCAGCCCATCTCCCGGGTCACGATGATCAGAGAGGGATTGGCCGCAAGGATCTGCGCCAGCTCTGCCTCTGTCTGCGCGTCAAGTTCCTCTTCCATACGCCGCTTCACCCATGCGGGGAACTGATCCCAGATGTCGGCATGCATGATCTCTTCTGCCCCGGCGTACTCATCAGAGGCAATGACCGGTTCACCGTCTTCCCGTGCTGCCAGTTTCCTGGCCCAGTCCAGCTTCCCCTGGAAAGCGCCTCCCGTAATTAATATCATATCTGGTGTTATCCTTTCTCTCTGTCCGCTTTGCGAAGAGTATTCCTTTACATCCGGGGAAAGCCCTGCGGTGTCTCATCGTTTTACACATACCGGGATGCCGCAGACCACCTGGAACACCTGATCTGCCGAATGTCCCAGCCCCTGATTAATCTCTCCCAATACCTCCAGATAGCGCTGCGAACCCTCCGCATACTCGATGCCGTCTCCGAAGACGTCATTGGTCACCACGATCAGGTTCCGGCAGGATGCCGCCAGCTGCCGGACGTCCGCAAGCACCGCCTGCGCGGTCTCTTCTCCCCGGCCCTCCGGGTGGAACATCTCCCCGGCCACGAGGTTCGACATGCATTCAAGAAGCACTGTGTCCGACGGTTCCACCGTCACACGATCCAGATGCCGGAAGCACTCGATCGTCCGGAAATGCTTTCCCTCCCGCATCCGGCGGTGGCGCTTCACGCGCCGTTTTCCCTCCTCGTCATAGGGCTCCATGGTGGCGATATAGATCTTCCCGCCCGGCTCGCAGGTCATCGCCAGAGACTCGGCAAAGGCTGATTTTCCGCTGCCGCTGCCGCCGCTTACCACTGCAAACATCGCTCTTCCTCCCGCGCATCTCCCGGATCAGCTTTTACCACCGACCTCTTCGATCCGGCATCCATCGTCCTGCATTTGTCCCGTCGCCCTACAGAGGCACATAGGTCTCGATCTCCGTCTCATCAAAGGTCGCCATGCTGTAATAGACCTTCACCGCCATATCGAGGATCGGGAACATGGCCACGGCGCCGGAGCCCTCTCCGAGCCGCATCTCACAGTGCAGCCAGGGATCCATGCCCAGCGCCTCCAGCAGCATCGCCCCCGCCGGTTCCCCGGAAATGTGCGAGGCCATCATATATTCCCGCGACAGAGGGCAGAGCCTCTGGGCGACGAGCGCCGCCGTGCCGGAGATGAAGCCGTCGATCACTACGGGCAGATGCAGGGCCGCGCCCCCGAGGAAGACCCCCGCCATGCCCGCGATGTCGAGTCCTCCCACCTTCGAGAGAACATCGAGCGCGTCCTGCGGATCCGGGCGAAGCCGCTCCACCGCATCCCGGATGACCCGGATCTTCTTCTGCAGTCCGGCGTCGGATAATCCGGCGCCCTTTCCGGTCACGGTCTCCACCGGCACACCGAGGAGCACCGAGGTCACTGCGCTGCTGGTCGTGGTGTTGCCGATGCCCATCTCGCCGGTCGCCAGGATATCGTAGCCTCTGGCATGACATTTCTCCGCCCAGCGGATGCCCGCCTCGATGGCCGCCACGGCCTGCTCTCTTGTCATGGCAGGCTCTTTGGCAAAATTTTTCGTGCCGTAGGCAATCTTATCCTCCCGGTTCACCCGCGTGTCCACGGCCATGCCAATGTCGATGGGGAACAGATCGGCTCCGCACTCCCGCGCCATGATGGCTGTACAGGTCCGGTCATCGAGGAAATTCTCCGCCACGATGGCCGTCACGTCCTGGCCGCTCTGGGAGATGCCCTCCTCGACGACGCCGTTGTCGGCACAGAAGACGAGCAGCGCCTTCCGGTCACATCTCACCCGGGGCGTCCCGCGGATCCCGGCAATCTGCACCACGCCCTTCTCCAGCTTCCCGAGGCTGCGCAGCGGCTTAGCCAGGCTGTCCCAGTGCCGCCAGGCCGCCTCCGCAGCTGCCCGGTCCGGTGGCACGATTTTTTCAATAGTTACCTGCAAATTCATGATGTTCTCCGTTCCGTCACTCACAGACTGACGGTTTACTCTGCATGTTCTTCGGATAAAGCTTAGCAAAGTCATCTGCTAGGATTAAACCGCCCTTTTACACGAGTTCTTCACTCTCCCCGGCGCAGGTTCTCACAAAATGCCAGATCGCCTCAGGGTTCGAGTAATAATACAGATGAGGGAAACCGAGCACCATCGTCTCTGTAGCATGCATGCACTCCCAGCCGCGTTTTCGTAGCGGCTTCTGCGCATGAAAGGCATCCCCGCAGTACGTACTGTCAAAATAGTGGAATTCATGCCCGCGGATCTGCATCCCTGCCTCCCCCAGCAGCTGAGGAATATGTGCCGTCAGCGTCACATAGCCGAAACGTCCCAGCTTCCCGGTCCGGTAGGCCCGGCCGGGAAGAAATCCCACGCCCGCATGGACACATCCCTCCATATCTTCCATCTCCCGGTGCAGATACATGAAGCCGCCGCACTCTGCCAGGCAGGGCAGGCCATGTTCCAGCGCTTCCCGAATCGAAGTCCGCATGGAAACATTTGCTGCCAGATGCTCCGCGCAGAGCTCCGGATAGCCGCCGGGGAGAAGAAGTCCCCGGATCCCCTCCGGAAGCGCTTCATCCCGCAGAGGAGAGAACGGGACGATCTCTGCCCCCATCCGCCGCAGCAAATCGAGGTTATCCTCATAACAGAAACAGAATGCCTCATCCTGCGCCAGTCCCAGACGCACCGTCTGCCCTTCCGGCAGCCGGAGAAGCTGCGGCGGCGTGAAGGAGAGTTCCGGAGCAGCCTCCGCCATCCGCAGCAGGCCGTCCACATCGACCGTTTCTTCCAGAATCTCCGCCATTTTCCGGAGCTTCTCCTGCAGATCCGCCACGCCGTCCGGCGTCACCAGTCCCAGATGGCGGCTGCCGATCACCAATTCCGGGGAGCGCGGCACGTATCCCAGGACCCGGATGCCGCATTCCCTCTCTACCAGCGCCCGGATCTCCGGATAGAGACCGGCGCTCATCTGATTGAGAATCACACCGCCGATCCGGGAATTCTCCTGATAACGAAGCAATCCCTGGATAGCCGGCACCACAGAGCGGCTCATGCCCCGGATAGTGACCACCTGCACCACCGGTGTCTCCGTGATGTGGGCCAGGTCGTAGGAGGAAGCCTGCAGAGAGGTTCCCGCCAGACCGTCATAGTAGCCCATGACACCCTCCATCACAGAGATCTGAAACTGTTCCGCATCCCGGGCCAGAAGGAACCGAACGGTTTCCTCATCACAGAAAAACGGATCCAGGTTGCGGCTCGGCACTCCGATGATGCGGCCGTGGAACATCGGATCGATATAATCAGGGCCGCATTTAAAGGAAGCCGTCCGCAGCCCCCGGTTCACCAGCGCCTGCAGCAGACCGCAGGTCACCGTTGTCTTGCCGCTGCCGCTGGCTCCCGCAGCGATCATGATCCTCGGTATTTTTCGCTTCACAGTACCTCTCCCCGGTAATCAAAGGATGCGATCAGCACCGGATTCATGCCCGTCATCAGATGACTGCTTCCCATCTCCTTCGCCCGTGCGCAGGAGACCTGCACCAGATCCCGGTGAACCGGCGGATGCTTCCGCAGATACTCCGTCAGCGCCGCCATCGTCTCCAGCGTTACCGTGTTCACAACGATGCGGACCTCCGGATTCTTCATGCAGGCCGCATCCAGAATCCCTTCCAGGTTCCCGGCGCTGCCGCCGACAAATACATGCGTGGGTGCGGGGAGGTCTTCCAGCGCCTCTGGCGCCGTCCCCTCGATGACGGCCAGATTGGTCACACCGAACTTCCGCGCATTACGTCGGGTAAGCTCGGCCGCGGCGGTCTTCTTCTCGACCGCATACACCATGCCTTCCGTCGTCTGTCTGGCCGCCTCCACGGACACGGAACCGGTCCCGGCTCCCACGTCCCAGAGAACGGAATGCCGCGTCAGGCGCAGCTTGGACAGGGAGATACTGCGGATCTCCTCCTTGGTCATGGGAACCTTCTCCCGGAGAAACTCTTCATCGGGAATTCCGTGCGTCACCACATGGTCCGCCGCCTGCGGATTCACCGCCAGGACCACACACAGCGCCGCAAAGTCTGCGGAAAGCAGCTCTTCCGGAGAGCCCTCCAGGATCTTCTCCTCCGGATAAGAAAGGTTCTGGCCGACCCACAGCTTCACATGGCCGAGCCCCACATCGATCAGTTCCCGGCAGATGTCCCGCATCCCCGCGGAGCTCCCCACCAGAGCGAACACCTTGGGATTCTCCCGGATGGCCGCCGCCAGATTCATCCTGCGCCCATGGGCGCTGACCAGCGTCACGTCCTCCCAGGGCGTATGAAGCCGGGAACAGAAATATTCGACGGAAGAAATGCCGCAGAGCAATTCCACCTTGTCCTCTTCCATCCCGGCGAGCAGCTTCTTTGCACCGCTGTAGAAGCCCACATCTCCGGACAGAGCCACAACGACCCGGTGATGCTCCGGATGTTCATGAATATACTTCAGGATCTCTCCGCTGCGGTAGGACTCGAACACCGGCTTCTCAAAGCCGTGCAGTGCCTCCAGCATCCGTTTTGCACCAATGATCACGTCTGCTTCCCGGCAGGCCCGGGCGCCATCGATAGTCAGCTGACCCTCGGCCCCCATGCCGATGCCAAGCAGCGTGATCTTCCGGGGATCCGTAGGGATCAGCTGAATCTCCATCACCTCGTTTAAGCCCTCCGGGCACAGCCGGGCGACGGTCTCCTCCAGAGACAGTCCCTGCTCCTCCGACGGGCGGCGCACCAAAATCAGCTTCGCTCCGGCCCGTTCGGCCGCCCGCACCTTGGCCGGGAAACCGCCTGCCTTCCCGGACTCCTTGGTCACCAGGAAGGAAGCCCCGGTCTGCCGCAGCATGGCCGTGTTCATCTCCTCTGAGAAGTGTCCCTGCATGGCGATGACATTCTTCCCTTCAAAGCCCAGCTTCTGACAGGCCTCCAGTACCTCGGCGGAGGGCAGCACCCGCGCCACAAAGCGCTCCGCGTAGTGCTCCACGACCGTATATTTCTCCAGTTCCATGCTGCCCGTCGTCAGAAGCGCCT
>JAJQDL010000097.1 GCA_021202235.1 Lachnospiraceae bacterium | reverse complement strand
TCCGAACCGGTGGTTACGGGCACACACCAGAGCGACTGGGTATCCGAATAGTAGAAATATTTCCCGCATGAGGCAACGCCGGTGTAGTTTCCCGAGTATTTGTATTTGATGCCATAATAGGAGGAAGACGTCCACTCGGCCAGTTCATCCTCATCAAAGGAATCCTTCGGCAGCGTTGCAATGGTCTTCTGTGCGGTCAGACCGGCGTTGGAAGCCTTGTACCGGATCAGCGCGTAATCGTTTCGCCAGTCCCCGACGATCATCGTGATGCCGTCGCTGGTGGTATAGGTGTTTTCATTCGCCTGCGGAATCAGCCCATACCAGTAACCGTCATAATAAAAGAACGGCAGAGATACGTCATCCCAGAAATAGCTGTCGAAGGTCGTATCTGAATCATCACCGACTTCCACGGAACTCCGGTAATACCATTCGGATTTTTCGCCGTGCTGGGAGTCCGAGAGAAGCTGCGAGGCGCTGAGGAGAAGATAGTCGTGATTCGCGCTCCCCTCCGCGTAGCCGGACGAGTCGGGATTGTTGAAGGTGACGTCCACGTAATACCAGTAGGAACCCAGCTTCACTGCGTCCCAGGCGTGGTTTGCTTTGAGAGAGGTGATCACACAGCAGGCGACGCCGAGACGGTTCATCAGATCCTTGAAGGCCAGGGCATATCCTTCGCAGGCGGCTTCCCCGAGGACGATCGGCCCGTAGGCATTGTAGCAGTAATTACCCTGCGACCATCCGTAATCACATCCGATACTGAGGCACTCATTGGCATACAGAATCTTCTCAAAATCCGTCCAGTCTGCGTCGGCATGGGAGAGGAGCGACTCCATCTTCTCCTCATAGGCCTCCCGCACCTCGGTCGTCTCTGCGGCACTGTTGGTATAGTACATGATCGTCACCTTCTGTACGATCTTTTCCGAGTTGACCGTTGTGTAGTAATAGCTGCCGAGTCCGCTGAACTGGATGTACTGAGGATCATCGTATTTGATCATATTCTGCAGTGTCGACACGGCGGAAGACGTAGCAGGGATATTGTATTCTCCGATCTCTACGGACGATTCATAATCATCCAGCGCCGTCAGGATCTCCTCGACGGCGCCGTTGTAGTCCGCTGTGGAAGCGGCGTTCACGGTGCAGGCTGAGAAGATGATCAATGTACAGAAGAGCAGCAGGCCGTACAGCGGAAACCGGCAGATGTTCTTTCTTGTCATGTCGGCGAACCTCACTTTCCCTGTTTTTGTTTGATGTGTCCGGCAACGCAGAAAATGTCCCGCACACTCCTGAATTTAGTCTAACACAGATCGCCGCCGGAGAAAAGAGAAAATTGTCGTCGTGGGAGAAGTTACATCCACCCTGCGTGCTGCAGCAGCTTGACGACATTCAGGAAGATGACCAGTGCGCCGACGAAGCCTAGCATCACTTTGACCGGTACCTTCTTGCAGAGCAGAGCGCCGAGCGGGGCGGCGATGACGCCGCCGATGATCAGGCCGAGGATGACCATGGTATAGGAGCGGAAGTCCTGCAGCATGGCGACAAAGGTGGTCGTCTCGGCGACGGTGACGAAGAATTCCACGGTGTTGACCGTGCCGATGGTCTTGCGGGTATCATGGTTGGTTGCCAGGAGCGTGGAAGTGACGATGGGGCCCCAGCCGCCTCCGCCGAGCGCGTCCGTGAAGCCGCCGACGAGGCCGAGCGGGCAGACATAATTGCCGTATTCCCGCGGCGGGCGTTCCCTCTGGAAGGCCTTGCAGAAGATCACCACGCCCATGACAATCAGATATACGTCGATGATGGCGTCCAGCGTGGAACTCTCGAAGGAGACGAGCAGATATGCGCCGAGAGCGCCGCCGATGATCCCGGGCAGCAAGAGTCGGACAAACAGCGCGCGGCTGACATTTTTTAGGCGCAGATGCGAGAGACCGGAGACCAGTGTGGTGAAGAGCTCGGCGATGTGGACGCAGGCGCTGGAAATGGCGGAGGGGATGCCGACGGAGCGCAGGAAGGTATTGCTGCTGGCCCCGTAGGCCATGCGCATGGCGCCGTCGTGGTGCTCGGCCGCGGAGCCGACGACCATACAGATAAGAAGTTGTTCCATGATTGAATCATCCTTTCAGATCCGGCAGAGTTTCTTTCCGGTTACCCCCGGGCCGAAAGGAAAGACAAGCTGCCTGTTGACACAAACGTTTGGGTACTGCATCCGCCGCGAGATTTTGTTGCAATACGCAGCGGCGCGACGTATAATACAGGAAGAATCCGGGCAGAAATGCACGATCACAGGCGTTTTTTGCGGAAATGAACGGGCACGCAAGAACCGGATTTACTGAGAATGGTACCACCGGCGGAAGCCGGCGTCAACGGAGAATTGCACAAACGATTGTGTCAGAAAGGGCGGAAGCATGTCTCTGAAAAAGATCGCGGAAATGGTCGGCACGTCGCCGTCGACGGTTTCCAGAGTCCTGAATGTTACTGACCTCATGAGCTGTCGCTGAGCTGCTTCCTTGAGTTGTCGC
>JAJQDL010000101.1:8864-18719 GCA_021202235.1 Lachnospiraceae bacterium | reverse complement strand
GACTACGCCGCTGTAGAGGTTGGGCCAGTGCTCGAGGCCTATCTCCACCTCCACGTTCATCATCTGCCGTGCCAGCATCTCCAGGATGGAGAAATACGAGGTCAGCGTCGAGGGAAATGTGCTGTCTGCCGAGGCCGTCGTCATCAGAGCTTTGGCGGCGGGAAGCAGCAGGACGGCGGCCAGACCGCCGGCGAGCAGGGAAAATACGGCGAAGAGAGCGGTTTTCTTCACATACTGTATCGCCTGCTGCCGCGGCAGCAGGATCATTTCGCAGACAAAGTACAGCACCATGAAGATGCACAGCATGATGGAAATATAATAATTGCTGAGGATTGCCAGCCCCAGAGTGATGCAGTAGAGGAAGGGGCGGTCCTCCCGAACCAGGCGCTCCAGTCCCAGAAGGATCAGCGGAGCCAGCCACAGGCAGTCCAGCCACATGATATTCCAGCTGTAGGCGGCCAGATAGCCGCACATGGCATAGCAGATGCCGAAGAAGGGAAGAAGGAGACTGTTTACCTGATATTTTCTCTTCAGGTATCCGGCCATCGTCAGCCCGCACAGTCCGATCTTGAAGACGATCAGGTAGGTCATGAACTCGATGACGAAGCCGGAGGGGATCAGGAGCAGCAGCCAGTTGAAGGGGCTGGACAGGTAATAGGCCATCAGCGCCACATAATTGCTCCCCAGACCGATCTCAAAGGAGTAGGTCAGACTCTCGCCCGTTTTAAGTGCCCGGGCGAACTCCGCGAAGAAGGGCGCATACTGATGATACAGGTCGGTGCGCAGGAAGCTGTTCTCTCCAAAGGGATAGATGCCCTTGCCGGCGAAGATGCCGACCATGATAACGACGGGCAGCAGGAAGGAGAGAACCAGGGGCAGCCGATCCTCCGCTTTCGCGGCGCCGGGATTTTTACTCTGTACAGTCATACTTTTCCTCCTTTGGGCTCCCGGTCTCTGCCCAGGCGTGCCTCCTGAATGATGTAGAGGGGACGATCCTTTGCCTCCAGATAAATGTGAGCCACGTACTCTCCCAGTATACCCACCGAGAGCTCGATGATTCCGCCCAGGAAGAGAACGGCGCACAGCAGCGTGACATAGCCGGGCACGGTGATGCCGAAGAGCAGCGTCTGCACCAGCGTGATGAGAATGTAAATAAAGGCGCACAGTGAGATCACAAATCCTGTCCCGGTCACCAGCCGCAGCGGCGCGATGGAGAAGGATGTGATGCCGCCGATGGCATAGCGAAACAGCCCCATGAAGCTCCATTTGGTCGCACCCACGGCCCGTTCTACGTTTTCATAGGGGTACCATTTCGTTTCAAAGCCCACCCAGGCGAAGATGCCTTTGGAGAAGCGTTCCACCTCGGAGAGTTCCAGAATGGCATCCACCATGCGGCGTGTCATGACCCGGAAGTCTACCGCACCCTCGGCCATCGTCACATCGGTGAGCCGGTTGCTCAGGCGGTAAAAGGCGCGGGAAAAGAGGCTGCGGATCCGGGATTCTCCTTCCCGGGAGGTACGCCTGGCCGCGGCGCAGTCATAGCCCTCCTCGATACCTTTAAGCATCTTCGGGATCATGGCCGGCGGGTGCTGCAGATCCGCGTCCATGATGATCACCAGATCGCCGGAGACATTGCGCAGTCCGGCGTACATGGCAGCCTCCTTGCCGAAATTCCGGGAGAAGGAGAGATAATGCACCTCCGCATGCAATGCCGCCAGCCGCCGCATCTCCTGCAGCGTGCCGTCACGGCTTCCGTCGTTGACAAAGAGAAAGGAGAAGCGGTAGTCGGGCAGGGTGTCCAGCACCTTCCGCGTCTCCTCATAAAACAGTTTCAGCCCCGGCTCTTCGTTGTAGCAGGGGACGATGATATCTACGGTCGTATTCATAAAATAACTCCATCCTGACGGTAAGCAACCTGAAGTCTTTTACCATCAGACCATCATAAAATAAAATTCCCGAAATGTAAATGATACAGGGACAAAAAGTCAGGAATCGAACACATGACATGCGTATCCGTGTATCAACCGGGGGGCAAACCATGTCAGTCGCAGAAGAGAAAAGGAACGGGAAAATGTGGAAAAACGTCGACGGATTCTTTACATATTCGTAGGTCTGCGGGAATACATTAGAATGCAGACCCCGGAGAAGGGGCGCGAGAGCAGGAAGCGCGGGCGGAAGAAACGCAGGGCGCAGAAACAGTGCAGGAGGAAAGATACCAATGTCAGAGAAAATGCTGGAAAATAACAAGGTGAACGTGATCGGCGAGGTGGCGGAGAATTTTACCTTCAGCCACGAGGTGTTCGGGGAGGGGTTCTATCTCACGACTCTTCTGGTAAACCGGCTCAGCGACCAAGTGGATGAGATTCCGCTGATGGTCTCTGAGAGACTGATGGACGTCAATCAGGATTATCGGGGCGGAATCCTCGAGGCCAGCGGACAGTTCCGGTCGTTAAAACGCCATGAAGGGAACCGGCACCGTCTGGTGCTGTCTGTGTTCGCGCGGGAGATTCATTTCCCGGATGACTGTTCCGATACCGCACGGACGAACCAGATCTTCCTGGACGGTTACCTGTGCAAGGAACCTGTGTACCGGAAGACGCCGCTGGGACGGGAGATCGCCGATCTGCTGCTGGCGGTGAACCGCCCCTACGGCAAGTCGGATTACATACCCTGCATCGCCTGGGGGCGGAACGCCCGCTATGCGGCCGGGTTCCGGGTGGGGAGCCGCCTGCGCATCTGGGGGCGTGTCCAGAGCCGGGAATACATGAAAAAAACAGAGGACGCCGAGGCGGAAAAACGCATCGCCTACGAGGTGTCCGTCAGCAAGCTGGAGTGCGTGGAATAAGCAGCGTATAACTCATGCAAATGCCTCTCCCTTTGGTTGACAACCCTTCGTTTTGATGATAGAATCACATTTTGAACGAGATTCAAAAGGAGGGCATCAATATGGCTGTTTTTGAGGGGGCTGGCGTAGCGATCATCACTCCGTTCCATGAGGACGGGAGCGTGAATTATGAGAAGCTGGGCGAGCTGATCGATTTTCAGATTGAACATAAAACCGATGCGATTATTATCTGCGGCACGACCGGCGAGAGTGCGACGCTGACGATGGATGAGCACAAAGCCGTGATCCGCTATTGTGTGCAGCATGTGGCGGGCCGGGTCCCGGTTGTGGCCGGTACCGGTTCCAACTGCACAGCGACGGCCATCGAGCTGTCTCAGGACGCGGAGAAGGACGGGGCGGATGCGCTGCTGATCGTAACTCCGTATTACAATAAGGCGACGCAGAAGGGGCTCATCGAGCACTACAGCATGATCGCCGGGTCGGTAAAGATTCCTATTATTATGTATAACGTACCCAGCCGCACCGGCTGCAACATCCTGCCGGAGACGGCCGTGGCCATCGCGAAGAAGAACCCCAATGTGGTGGGCATCAAGGATGCGGTGGGCAACCTGAGTCAGACGGCCCTGATGGCGCATCTGGCGGACGGATGTCTTGACATTTATTCTGGAAATGACGACGAGGTACTTCCCTGCCTGTCTCTGGGCGGTAAGGGCGTCATCTCGGTTCTCTCCAATGTCATGCCGGAGGAGACGCACAACATGGTGCGGGATTTCCTGGACGGAAATGTGGAGCGTGCGATGAAGTTCCAGCTGGATTCCATCCCGCTGTCCAAGGCGCTCTTCTGTGAGGTGAATCCCATCCCGGTGAAGGCCGCGATGAATCTGATGGGCATGGAGGTCGGCCCGCTGCGCCGCCCGCTCAGCGAGATCGCGCCGGAGAATCGGGAGAAGCTGCGGACTGTGATGACCGATATGGGTCTGCTGAAGTAGAACGGAGGACGCTATGGTACGAATGATCCTTCACGGCTGCAACGGAGTTATGGGACAGGTCGTCACGAATCTGGCGGCGGAGGACCCGGAGCTCACGGTGGTGGCCGGCATCGATATCAATACAGAGCAGAAAAATGATTATCCGGTCTTTGCCAGACCTGCTGACTGCGATGTGGAGGCGGATGTGATCGTCGATTTCTCCTCAGCGAAGGCGCTGGATGCTCTTCTGGATTATATGAAGGAACGGAAGATTCCCGGGGCGCTCTGCAGCACCGGCCTTTCCGAGGCACAGATCGCCGCGGTGGAGGAGGCCAGCCATGAGGTGGCGGTCCTGAAGTCGGCCAATATGTCCTTGGGCATCAACACGCTGTTTAAGGTGCTGAAGATGGTTGCGCCTCTCCTGGCGGAGGAGGGCTTTGACATCGAGATCGTGGAGAAGCATCACAACCGCAAGCTGGATGCGCCCAGCGGCACGGCCATTGCTCTGGCGGATGCCATCAACGAGTCTCTGGACGAGTCGTATGCCTACAAATTCGACCGCTCCCAGGAGCGGAAGAAGCGCGAGAAGAAGGAGATTGGCTTCTCCTCTGTGCGGGGCGGCAGCATCGTCGGCGAGCATGATGTGATCTTTGCCGGGACGGATGAGGTCATCACCATTCAGCACACGGCCTACTCCCGGGCGATTTTCGCCAAGGGTGCTCTGGCCGGCGCGAAGTTCCTGGCCGGGAAGCCGGCAGGCTATTACAACATGCAGGATGTGATCGGATGATAGACATCCGGTCATGCGGTGCAGTGTGGATCGTGTGTGATTTGCGTCCGTCGTGGTTCACAGATAAAACATAATCTTATGACAGAACAAAGCACAAAGCAGGTATATCCTATAGTACGGATATATCTGCTTTGTGCTTTGTTTTGGAAAAACAAAAATGCTGCGACATGATGTACGGTGCAGACAGCACGCAGGAAAGAGCTCTTGCAGGCGGCGTCTCAGGGCAGAGAAAGGAAGGTTGGATATGATAGAAGTCAAAAATCTCACCAAGAAATACGGCGAGCATCTGGCTGTGGACAATCTGAGCTTCACAGTGAAGGATGGACAAATCTACGGGTTTCTTGGGCCAAATGGGGCCGGGAAATCCACGACCATGAATATCATGACAGGGTATCTGGGTCTGACGGATGGTCAGGTCCTCATCAACGGCCATGATATCCTCGAGGAGCCGGAGGAGGCCCGTTCCTGTATCGGCTATCTGCCGGAACAACCGCCCCTGTATATGGATATGACCGTGATCGGTTATCTGAAATTTTGTGCGGAACTGAAAAAAATCCCCAGGGCGGAACGCGCGCAGGCTGTGGAAGAAGCCATGGTCAAGACGGGTATCGAGGGTGTGAAGGACCGGATCATCCGCAACCTGTCCAAAGGTTATCGTCAGAGAGTCGGTTTGGCGCAGGCGATCCTGGGCATGCCGCCTATCATTATTCTGGATGAGCCGACCGTGGGACTGGATCCCAAGCAAATCATCGAGATTCGTGACCTGATCCGTAAGCTGGCGAAGGATCACACGGTGATCCTGAGTTCTCACATCATGCAGGAGATCAGCGCGGTCTGTAATTATATTATGATCATCTCCAACGGGCGTCTGGTCGCCAGCGACACGCCGGAAAACCTGATGAAGCAGCAGCAGACAGCCAGTTCCTTGGAGCTGGAGGTGCGCGGCGGCCGTGTGGAGGTCGAGGTACTCCTACGTGAGATCCCCGGCGTGCAGTCTGTGGAAATGCAGAAGAGCCGGGAGAAGGGTGCAGTGAAGGCCATCATCACCGAGGAGGCCGGCGCTGATGTTCGCGAGGAAGTGTTCTATACGCTGGCCAGAGAGCATCATCCGCTGCTGAAAATGAATCAGGAGCGGGTCAGCCTTGAGGAGCTGTTCCTGGAACTGACGGATGAGGCGGATACACAGCCCAAGAGCACGGGAGAGGAGGTTTCCGAGTAGCCATGATCGCGATTTTTAAGAGAGAATTCAAAAGCTATTTCACATCCATGACAGGCTATCTGTTCATGGCGTTCATCCTGTTTTTTGAGGGGCTGTATTTTGTCGCCTACAATGTGACCCAGGGGTATCCGCATTTTGCCTATACTCTGTACAGCCTGAATTTTGTTTATATGATCGCGGTGCCGATTCTCACCATGCGTGTGTTTGCGGATGAGAGACGGCAGCGGACGGATCAGCTGCTGCTGACGGCGCCGGTGACGGTGACGCAGATCGTTCTGGGCAAATACCTGGCGATGGTGGCCGTATACGGCATTGTCTGTGCCATCAGTGCGCTGGGACCGGCGGTGCTGACCATGTTCGGTACGGTCTATCTGGCGGGGGATTACGGGATGCTGCTGGCGTTCTTTCTGGCGGGCTGCGCCTTCCTTGCCATCGGCATGTATATCTCCGCGCTGACGGAGAGCCCTGTCCTGGCCTGCGTCGGTACCTTCGGCGTCCTTCTGATCCTGTATCTGATTAGTTCTATCGCTTCGATGATTCCCATTGATGCGATCGCGAATGTGCTGACGGAATTTTCCTTCTCTGACCGGCTTTACAGCTTCACGCAGAACCTGATTGACGTACCCTCGTACGTATTCTTTGCCTCTGTGGCCGGATATTTTGTGTTTCTGACGGTGCAGTCCGTCCAGAAGAGAAGATGGAATTAGGAGGTGCGTGATGAAGATCGGAAAGAAAGAAAATAACGCGGCGGCGCAGACAAAAAAACCGGGGAAATTCAAGCTCGGGAAACCCCATATCAACCTGAAGTCCAACCGTGTACGGTACGGCGGTTACAACACCGTCGTCGCGGTGGTGGTGCTGGCGATCCTGGTGGTCGTCAATCTTCTGGTGGAACAGCTGCCGAGCAAATACATCAGCATCGATACCAGCGATACCAGTGTGTACTCCTTGGGCGATACGACGGAGCAGGTCGTAAGTTCCCTGGATTTGGATGTGACCATCTATGTACTGATCGACGAGAGCTCTTCCGACAGTGTGGTGGCGGAGCTGTTGGATCGTTATGAGGATCTGTCGGATCATATTTCCGTGAAATATGTGGATACGGCGGAGAATCCTTCCTTTGCGGCGGAGTATGACGCTTCTTCCGCGACCAGCAACAGCCTGATCGTCGTCAGTGAGAAGCGGTCTACGCTGGTGGATTACGGCGATATCTACGAGAGCGAGATTGACTACTACACCTATTATACAACCGGTGAATACAGTGCGACGGAGAGCTTTGACGGCGAGAGCCTGATCACCAGCGCCATCGATTATGTGGCGTCGGATACGCTGCCGATCATGTATACGCTGTCCGGGCACGGTGAGGAGGATCTCTCCGACGACATTACCTCGCAGGTCAACAAGATGAATATTGAGACGCAGGAGCTGAGCCTCCTGACGGAGGGCGAGATTCCCGAGGATGCCAGTGCGATTCTGATCAATCAGCCGACGCAGGATCTCTCCGATGACGAGAAGGACCTGCTTCTGACCTATATGCAGGAGGGCGGCTCGGTCCTCTATATCCCGGTACTCCAGCCGGATGAGGAACTGACGAATTTTGCAGAGATCCTCAGCTACTACGGCATCAGCCTGACCGGCACGCTGGTGATGGAGAGCGATACCAGTATGTATTATCAGTATCCTTACATGTTGATCCCTTCGGTCAGCAGCTCGAGCGATATTACCAGTCCGATCTCCGATGAAAATCTGTCCATCCTGGTGCTGCAGGCACAGGGCATTGTGACGTCTGATGATCTTCGTTCCAGTGTTTCGCTGACGAACCTGATGACAACCTCGGAAAATGCCTATGCCAAGGATATCAGCAGCGGCTCACTGTCTACTATGGATAAGGAGGACGGTGACGAGGAAGGCTCCTTCACGCTGGCTGTGTCGGCCGAGGAGGAGATTGATGATGATACCTCTACCAAGCTGGTGGTGATTTCCTCTGAATATATTTTGGATGACTCGATCCTCAGCAGCTTCAGCGTGGGCAATGCGGATCTGTTCCTGAACTCGGTCAGCTGGATGTGTGAGCATGAGAGCACCATTTCCATTTCCAGCAAGGACATCACCGAGGCATCTCTGGTCGTCTCGAGTTCGGCCGGTGCGATCCTGCGGGCGGTGACGATGGTCATCCTTCCGGTGGGCCTGCTCCTTATCGGTGTGGTTGTATGGATCAGGAGGCGTAAGAAATAATGGCAGAACAGAAAGCAAAGAAAAAGAAACACCGCGGCAGGAATCTTCTTTTCCTGGTTCTCGCGCTGGCGGTCTGCTGCGTCGGCTATGTGGCGCTGCGCCAGGCCAATGAGGCGGCGGAAAATGAGACCACGGAGGCAGAGGAGCTGGACGCTCTCCTGGAGCTTTCGGAGGATGCGGAGATCGTTTCGCTCTCCTACGAGCTGGACGGAGAGACGATCGCTCTCTCCTATACGGAGGATGAGACCTGGGAGCGTGACGGGGCGGAGGATTTCCCTATCAATACTTCCACAGTCAGTACCATGGTGAGTACCCTCACCGGAGCCTCCGTCAGCCGTGTGATCAACGAGGACGGTTCGAACCTCGAGGAGTATGGTCTGGATGAACCGGCCTATACAGTGACGGTGACAGACAGCGAAGATAACACGTACACGGTTCTTATCGGGGATGACAACAGTCTGGCCGGCGGCTGCTACGCTATGCTGGACGGAACTGATTCAGTGGTCCTCACGGATTCCGGGTTGGCGACGGCCTTCGCCTATGGTTGGTATGATCTGGCCTCTGTGGATGATGCGCCGGGCATCGATGCCGACGCTGTGCAGGATATCACGATCACACAGGGCGACGCGGAGACAGTCTTTGAATATGATGAGGATGGAAAATCTGATATCGACGCGACCGGTTCCTGCAATCTGTATGTGAAGACCGCGGACGGCTATCAGGCCATCGACGACGATTCGGAGGATACGATTCTGGATGCGGTGGAGGATTTCTCCTACAGCGCTCTGGCGGCGTATCAGCCCGACGAGGAGACCCTGGCCGGATATGGACTGGATGAACCCACGGCCGTGATCGTCTGTAACTACACCACGGAGGAAGAGGTGGAAGTGGAGTCCGATGATGAGGACGAGACGAACAGCGATTCCGAGACCTCTGAGACAGAGGAGACGGAAGAGGTGGAGACGGAGACGATCATTGTGGAGCACACCTATACGCTCACGATCGGCGCTTATGATGAGACAAATGATGTCTACTACGTGCAGTATGACGACAGCAATTCAGTATTTACCATGTCCGGTGATACGGTGGCAGCGTTCCTGGATCTTGATACGACGCAGATGGTGCGCCTGGATCCCACAAATGTGGATGAGGATTCCATTGACAGCATTGAGGTGACCTTAAACGGCGAGATCCGCACCTACGCCATCGAGCGTGATGTGGTTGTGGAGACCGAAGAGGAGGAGACCACGGAGGCGGCTGACGAGGAAACCACTGCGGCAGCCGATGATGAGACCGCCGAGACCGAAGAGGAAGAGGTGGAGACGACCACTCTTTATACGCTCGACGGCGAAGACATCGAAGAGAGCATATACAGCTCGGTCTATGATGCGCTGGCAGACCTTACAGGCGTGCGGCTCCTGAACGACGGCGAGGCCGTGGACGGAGAGGCGGAGCTGACCGTTGTCTTCCATCGCAACACCGGGGAGTTGTCCACAGTGACGGTGGAGTTCATTCCCTACAATGAGAACTATTACCAGGTCGCCGTGAACGGCGGAGAAGCCTTCATGGTTGCGGACATCGGCGACGTGGAGGAGCTGGAGGAAGCACTTTTCGTCGAGATCTCAGAGGAAGAGACCGAAGAGGAGACGACAGAGGCCGCTGAGTAGCGGTAAATCAGGGCAGGGGCTGTGAACCGGGGATATGGTTCCCAGCCCCTGCAAAGACGCCCGCTTAGACGCCCTAAACCTGTGACGCCCGCCCCGTCGCCCATGTCTCAGAGAACACCGGCAACCGGTGT
>JAJQDL010000101.1:0-8854 GCA_021202235.1 Lachnospiraceae bacterium | reverse complement strand
TAACCCGCCACAAACCTGCGACCCCCGCCCCGGCGCCCTCGGCGCACCCACCCGCTGAAACAGTTCTGTGAGACATGGGCGACTGGGCGGGCTGTTTGTCTCCTGCCTGTGGTTCTGCTATGGTCTTTTTATCGGGTACTGCTTTCCGCCCCGCTGACATCGTCGCCGATGTCCTCCAGATCATCTTCCGCGTCTTCCGCGGCGTCCTTCACATCTTCTCCGGCGTCACGCAGGGCATCGTCGGTGTCATCGATCAGACCATCGCTCCCGGAACCGGTGGTATTGCCACCGGTCGTTCCGTTTCCGGTGCTGCCGCCGGTCGTTTCATTTCCTGTGCCGTCCTCTCCGGTGGAGCGGTCGCTGCTGTCCTCATTCCCGGTGGCATCATCTCCGTCGCTGCCGCTTTCTGCGGTGCCGCTGCCGGAACTGCTTTCTTCACCGTCCGCCGCGGATTCGGCCACAGTCTCTTCGTCGGTCGTGCTGCTGCAGGCGGTCAGTGTCCCCGCGGTGAACAGCAGGAGGGTGAACAGAAGCCATTTCTTCATGGAAGTCATCATAACCTGTATCTCCTTTACATGGATTCTGAGTTTAGTATGTGTGTTGCGCTTGATTTTATACGGGCCTTCGGGTATAATCGCGAAGGACAGCGGGCGCGGATGCGTCCGCCATGCGTGGAGCTATACGATTTTGATTAAAAAAAGACACAGGAGATGCGGAGCGATGGAAAAACGTGAGATGCTTTATGAAGGAAAAGCCAAAAGAGTGTACAGCACCGATGTGGAGGATGTGCTGATCGTGGATTACAAGGACGACGCGACCGCCTTCAACGGCCTGAAGAAGGGAACCATCATTGGCAAGGGCGTCATCAACAATCGCATGAGTAACTATATGTTTAAGAAATTTGAGGCAGCCGGGATCCCCACCCATCTGGTGGAGGAGCCCAGCGACCGGGCCCCGCCCGTCCGGACCCCGAAGATCGTCCCCCTGCAGGCCCTTACCCGCAACGTCGCGGGGGGACGCTCCACCACGAAGCTGGGTATCGCCGAGGGCACGAAGCTGCTGCAGCCGACGCTGGAATTCAGCTACAAGAACGATGCGCTGGGCGATCCCTTCATCAATGATTCCTATGCACTGGCCCTGGGCCTGGCGACGCAGGAGGAGCTGGACCGCATCGCGGAGCTGGCTTATAAGGTGAACGAGGTGGCGAAGGCCTATTTCCTGGAGTGCGGCATTGATCTGATCGACTTCAAGCTGGAGTTTGGCCGTTACCAGGGGCAGATCATCCTGGCCGACGAGATGTCGCCTGACACCTGCCGTCTGTGGGACAGCAAGACCCATGAGAAGCTGGACAAGGACCGTTTCCGCCGGGATATGGGCAATGTCGAAGACGCTTATCACGAAGTATTCCATAGAATCGGTTTAGAGTAGAAGAACACGATGGCCGCAGGGCAGGAAAGGAAGACCATGGCAACAGACAGATATCAGAGCCCGCTGGCGGAGCGCTATGCCAGCCGGGAGATGCAGTATATATTCTCGCCGGACAAGAAGTTCCGCACCTGGAGACGGCTGTGGATCGCTCTGGCGGAGACAGAGCAGGAGCTGGGGCTCCCGATCACCGACGAGCAGATCGAGGAGATGAAGGCGCATCAGGATGACATCAATTATGAAGTAGCGCAGGCCCGGGAGCGGGAGGTGCGCCACGACGTCATGTCCCATGTGTATGCCTACGGCGTCCAGTGCCCCAAAGCGAAGGGAATCATCCATCTGGGAGCGACCTCCTGCTATGTGGGGGATAACACCGACCTGCTCCTCATGCGGGAGGCTCTGCAGCTGGTACGCCGCAAGCTGGTCAACGTCATGAATGAACTGGCGGAATTTGCGGAACAGTATAAGGGACAGCCGACGCTCGGATTCACCCATTTTCAGCCGGCACAGCCGACGACCGTGGGCAAGCGGGCGACGCTGTGGCTCATGGATCTGAAGTCGGATTATGACGATCTGAACTATGTGATCGATTCTCTGTGCATGCTGGGGTCCAAGGGGACGACCGGCACGCAGGCCAGCTTCCTGGAACTTTTTGACGGCGATCACGCAAAATGCCGTGAGGCTGACCGGCGCATCGCTGAGAAGATGGGCTTCGATAAATGCTATCCGGTTTCGGGGCAGACTTATTCCCGTAAGGTGGACAGTCGGGTCCTGAACGTCCTCGCGGGCATCGCGCAGAGCGCGCACAAATTCTCCAATGATATCCGTCTCCTGCAGCATCTGAAGGAGATCGAGGAGCCCTTCGAGAAGAGCCAGATTGGTTCCTCGGCGATGGCTTATAAGAGAAATCCCATGCGCAGCGAGCGCATCGCTTCGCTGGCAAATTATGTGATGGCGGATGCCATGAACCCCATGATGACCGCTTCCACGCAGTGGTTTGAGCGGACGCTGGACGACTCGGCCAACAAGCGTATCAGTGTGCCGGAGGCCTTCCTGGCCGTGGACGGCATCCTCGATCTCTATCTCAACGTGGTGGACGGCATCGTGGTCTATCCGAAGGTGATTGAGAAGCGTCTGATGTCGGAGCTGCCTTTCATGGCCACGGAAAATATCATGATGGACGCCGTGAAGGCCGGCGGCGATCGGCAGGAGCTTCATGAGAAGATCCGCACCCTGTCCATGGAGGCCGGGTATCAGGTGAAGCACGAGGGCAAGGAGAACAACCTTCTCGAGCTGATTGCGGCGGATCCCGCCTTCAACCTGACGCTGGAAGAGCTGCAGGCGGCCATGGATCCGGCGAAATACACAGGCCGCGCCGAGCAGCAGACGGAGGAATTCCTCGATGAGGTGATCCGCCCGATTCTGGAGGAGAACGCCGAAGACCTGGGGATGACCGCAGAGATTCATGTGTAAAATGGTGGTAAAAGGGCTGAATGTGTTCAGCCCTTTTATGTGCGCAGGGGCGCGTAAGGTATTTTCCGGCTGTTGCCGGACGCGCTCCGCGCGGCGAGTATGAGGCGAAAAAGCCGCCTCCTACTCGATTAAGATTTTGGCGGGGAGTCCCGCCTGGGGGTGTGAGCTATGATTCAGGACATTGCGCCGCATCGATTTGACAATGCCTTTGCAGACCGGCGGGTTCCCCGGCGGGGGGGGGATTTCGTGCTGCTCTACCGGGAGAAGCAGGTCCTGCTGCGGCGGGAGGGTGGAGAGATCTCCTTCCCCCGGGCGGAGGAGCTGATTCCGGAGACGGGGGCTGATGCAGGTGCGTTTTTATCCTGCACGGAAGGGTGTTCATCGATTGCAAATTCCGGAGAAGAGGGCGGCGGCTCGCCGGATGGAAATCCGAATCCATTTCTGTACGAGGACGGAGATGGGGAAATGCCGCAGACGCCGGGCTATTACCGTGAAAATGGCCTGACTTTTATCTATCTCTTCGCCATTGACAATACGGCCTTCTACAGTGTGGACGGTTGGAACGGGGAGCTGCCGGGCTGTCAGTGGGAGGACGTGGGTGTCTTCCGCACGGCGGCACCGGGCTATCTTGCCTTCGCGGGCATCACCGGCGAGCAGCTCTTCACCTGGCGGCAGGATCACCGCTTTTGCGGCGGCTGCGGCGCCCGCATGGCGCCGAGCGACACGGAGCGCGCCTTCCGCTGCCCGGACTGCGGGCGGATCGTCTATCCGAAGATCTGTCCGGCGGTCATCGTGGCTGTGACGCATGGCGACCGCATCCTCCTGTCCCGCTACGCGGGCCGGGCACACGCGCATTACGCCCTTGTTGCCGGGTTCGCAGAGTTTGGCGAGCCCATCGAGGACACCGTGCGCCGGGAGGTCATGGAAGAAGTCGGGCTGCGGGTAAAGAACCTGCGCTTTTACAAGAGCCAGCCCTGGTCCTTCAGCGACACGCTGCTCATGGGTTTCTACTGTGAACTCGACGGCAGCGAGGATATCACCCTCGACACGAATGAGCTGGCCGAGGCCGTCTGGGTGCGCCGCGAGGATGTGCCAGAGCGCAGCCGGGACATCAGCCTGACGTCGGAGATGATGGAGAGGTTCCGGTTGGGAGAGATGTGAAAAGTACTGCACTGATGCAGAAGACAGTGGTAATACAGATATACGAAAGAGTCCCTGCGACGATCTCATGAGAGACCGGCCGCAGGGACTCTTTTACGTAATATCTCAGTTGAGAAGTGAGATTGCGTTACTTATTTTTTATAGTAGGTCAGTGAACCCAGTGAAGAAATGCTCTTATATGTCTTCGAACCGACCTTCCGGTTGGCGATGATCATCACATAGTAGGTCTTCGATTTCGAGATTTTTTTCTTCTTCAGCTTGGTCAGCGTATACGAGGTCTTGGTGGTGGTTTTCACCTTCGTCATATCACTCGTATCGGACGGCTTGCTGGTTGACACATAGATGGTATAGCTGGTTGCGCCACTCACTTTGGACCAGGACATCTTCAGCTTGCCGCTGCTCTTGGTGATCTTCACAGTCTTGGGCTGGCTGCCGAAGTATGTCAGACTGGACCAGTCACCGTATTTCTTGGTGCCGTCAATCGTAATATAGGCACGGATCTTGATGGCATAAAACTTATTCTGCTTCAGTTTGCTGCTGTCTATCGTGATGGAGGAGTACGAGCTTGTCGTACCGGACTTGATCTTCTTGCTGGTATTGCTGTAGCTGTAGATGTAATACTGATATCCCTCCGCAGAGGCTCTCTCATTGCACGAGAAGCTCACTGAGTTGATATTTAACCAGTCGTATCTCCAGGTTACACCGGTCACCTTGGTCGGAAGCACGGGGAGTGCAGAGCTGTAGGCATATGTTCCTGTTGTTGCGGCATAGCCTGTCGCACTGCTGACACGCTGCGCATATACATAGAAATAATACTTGGTGTTCTTTGAGAGCCCGGTTATTTTCAGCTTGGTGCTGGTCGTGGTCTTCGACTTCGCTGAGCTGGAGGAACTTCCATAGGGATAGTATTTCACCAGGTAACGGTTCGCACCGGACGCAGCGGGCCACTTGATCGTGATGCTGGTGGTAGTGGCAGCTGTCTGGGAGACGCTGGCGGGAGCAGACGCAGGCCGGGTCACGACCTCGATCTGGTCGGAATATTCGCCGTAGGTATAGACGTAACCTGTACCGGAAACCCACTCCTGTACGTAGGCTCGCACAGAAACATAATAGGTGCAGCCGGCAGAAAGACCGGAAATGGAATAGCTGGTGAGGGAAGTATTTGCTGTTTTGCTTCCGTAAGAGCCAGCAGTGGAGCTGATATCTACCTCATAGCGGATATCGTCGGCAACTACCGCGTTCCAGGAGATGCCAACGGAGGTCGTGGAGTCGCTCGTCTGCTGCACCCCGGTGACCTTCGCCGGTGTGTCAGCGGCGAATACTCTCTGTCCCCCACCGTCAGCAGGACGAGAAGGGCGGCAAGGAGAGCCAGGCTCTTCCACAGCCAGGTGTTCTGTGTTCGTTCTGTTGTCATAGTATTTTTCCCTTCCGAAAATGTTATATTAGAGTCCGGTGTTCACGGAATCCTCACATTCTCTTACAGGGATATACTAACATTTATCCGAAAATCATGCAACAGAAAATTCTGAAATCCGCCAGAGAATAAGAAATTCATGGTATAACAACAAATATACACAGATTTTACAGAAAATTTACCTGGCATGATCGTGGATATCTGTTTCTCAAAGGAACGCCTGTCAGGGGCATTGATCAAAGTGGAACATGGATTCCTGACATGAAGAGATCCGGATTTTCAGACGGACAGAATACATTCAAAATCAGGAATTCACCACCGTGCTCTCATTTTTTGTGCGGCTGATCTTCTCATAGAAGAATACCCGGTTGTGCGTGATGGCGCGGTAGACCAGCTCGACGATGAAGACGGCGGCCAGAATCTGGGAGAGGGACTGAAAATTCTTCCAGAAATAGAAGACGCTTCCCTCGGTGATCTGCATCATTTCCCGGCAGAGAATCCAGTACTGCGGCAGGTGGATGACGAGCAGCGAGAGGAGGGCATAGCGGATCAGATACTGGGAGAGCAGCGGAGACTTCCCGCAGTCGTCGGAGAGCCGCAGCCGGAAGAGGGCTTTGCCCACGGTGTAGCCGTCGGTGACGGTCAGGATGACTGTGAAGTAGGCGATGGTGAGAGCGATGCTGAGTACGAGCTCCACGGCGTGTCCGCCCGCCGTCTCCGGGATTACCAGGGAGATCAGCCACTGTACCGCGGAGATCAGGGCGAAGTCCACGGCGAAGGCCAGGAAACGGCGGAACAGCGGGATCGTCTCGCCCCGTTTATAGGCCGCTCCGTCGATCCGCTCCCGGGAGGGGAGGATCAGGCAGATCAGCGGTGAGAAGATCCAGCCCAGCATGCCGCCGCAGGTGTTGAGCAGCAGGTCGTCCACGTCGAAGGTGCGGTAAGGGAAGGGATAGTAGCCGTAGAGGCCGCTCAGCTGTGTCAGTTCGCAGAACAGGCTGCCCAGAAAACAGATCACCAGCGCCCCGAAGAAGCCCCGTCGGAAGTAATAGTGCAGGTACACTCCCAGCGGGAAGAACAGAGCCACGTTGAGGATGGCCTGATAGACATAGGCGTTCTTCAGTGTGGGGAGCCAGGTACTCTTATTATGGAAGCTGAAATTCGTCGTGGCCCGGATCTGCCGCAGGAAGTTGAGCGGCGTCAGCTGCAGGTCGGTGGCGGTGGCCGCGGTCACCGTATCCCGGTCCGGCAGCGGCAGGATCACCTGAAAATACACGTTGATCAGGTAGAGGATGAAGGTATAGACAATCACCGTCCGCAGGATGGGGATGGCTCCATAATGGCGGTACTCAAAAATAATATAGGGAAATGTCAGCGCCAGCGCCAGCACAGGAAAGACAAGCAGGGCGCTCTGGACGGGTCCCAGATAACTGCTGATAACGGACATGAAAAACTCCTCTTTTCTTCAGAGAGACAAAGTATTCTTTGCCATGAAAAGCGTACGCACGCTATTATGGAACAAATCGGAAACGAATGCAACCTCCTTCACGAATTTTTAAGAATCCTGGCAACGTGGGGAGGAAAGATGGCTGCGAGCAACCATTTTATTGCTGTATCTTTCGGCAAATTCGGGGAGCGCCCCTTGCCAGAGGGGGATTTTTATGATATAGATGTTAGAAGACACAGAGACGAGGAGGTTACCGGACAGACATCTGGTATGCCGGGTAATCTACAGATCATGGCGCCGCAGAATGATTGCGGGAAAATGACATCAAAAAGGAGACAACATGGAGATCTTATCCCTGGAAAAAGAACTGAGAGAGAACACCTACCCCGGCCGCGGCATCGTCATCGGCAAGAGCGAGGACGGCACCAAGGCCGTGACGGCGTATTTTATTATGGGACGGAGCGAGAACAGCCGCAACCGCATCTTCGTTGAGGACGGCGAGGGCATCCGCACTGAGGCTTTTGACCCGAGTAAGATGGAGGACCCCAGCCTGATCATCTATGCGCCGGTCCGTGTCCTGGGCAATAAGACCATCGTGACCAACGGCGATCAGACCGACACGATCTACGAGGGGATGGATCACCAGCTGACCTTCGAGCAGTCCCTGCGCAGCCGCGAGTTCGAGCCGGACGGCCCCAACTACACGCCCCGCATCTCCGGTATCATGCACATTGAGAATAACGAATACAACTATGCGATGTCCATTCTCAAGACTGTGAACGGAGACCCCGACACCTGCAGCCGCTATACTTTTGCTTACCACGGCGCGGTGGCCGGACAGGGCCGTTTCATTCATACTTATAAGGAAAACGTCAGCCCGCTGCCGAGCTTCGAGGGCGAGCCCAAGCTTGTGGATATCCGCGGCGATATCGATTCCTTCACGGACATGGTGTGGGACAGCCTCAACGAGGACAACAAGGTCTCCCTGTTCGTTCGTTTCATTGATTTGGCTGACGGCAGCTATGAGACGCGGATCGTGAACAAGCACCAGAAATAAGAAAAACAGGCAGAATAAGCAGAAAGCCCCGCACCGGAGAACCTTCGCGGCGCGGGGCCTTCCCAAACTTTGGGGAGGATAAGTAGTAATGTTTTTCTTTGGTATAAGAAGAGTATGGCCGGATTTTCCGGCCTTATTCATTTTCGGAAGTTTTTTTCGTTTGTTGCAGGAAAATCTTCCCGCCATGCCGAAATTTTTTTGACAAGGGTTCATGAATTGAGTATGATATGACATAAGGGACAAAAGGTCAGGAACATGCTGACTTGAAAATGCAGGAGGCGCCCATGGAAGCGTATACGGGTTTCGCGGAGGTCTACGACCGGTTTATGAACAATGTGCCCTACGATCTGTGGGAGAAGACGCTGGCGGGATCGCTGGCGGAGTACGGCGTAACGGAGGGGCTGGTGCTGGAGCTCGGCTGCGGTACCGGGACGATGACGGAGCGCCTGGCGGCCCGGGGCTATGATATGATCGGCGTGGATCTCTCGGAGGACATGCTGGCGGAGGCTCTGGACAAGCGCTGCGAATCCGGGCATAACATCCTCTACCTGAACCAGGACATGCGGGAATTTGAGCTTTACGGGACCGTGACGGCGATTTACTGCATCTGTGATTCGCTGAATTACATCACGGAGCGGGAAGATCTGGTGCAGGTCTTCCGCCTGGTCAATAATTATCTGGATCCTGCGGGCATTTTCCTCTTCGATTTTAATACTCCGGCGGAGTATGAAAGCCCTCTGCGGGAGGCGCCGATCGTGGAGGAGCTGGATGATATCATCATGATCTGGGAGAATGAGTACGCCCGCGAGACGCGGATGAACGAGCATCGGGTGACAATTTTCCTGCCGCTGGAGGAGGAAGCGGAGCCTGACTGGAT
>JAJQDL010000179.1 GCA_021202235.1 Lachnospiraceae bacterium | reverse complement strand
CATTTACGCAAAGGTAAGCATGGTTCCCGTCTCGCCCGCCAGGGCCTCCGTCGCCTTGTCCAGGCTGGTGATGATAGCCTTCTTCGTGGGATAGGTACGGACGAACTTCATAGCTGCTTCGACCTTGGGAAGCATGCTTCCCGGGGCGAACTGCCCTTCCTCCACATACCTGGCCGCTTCTTTGAGGCTCATATGATCCAGCCCGCGCTGATCCGGTTTGTTCCAGTTGACGGCGACCTTCTCCACTTCAGTCAGGATCATCAGGATGTCAGCGTCCACCTGCTCCGCCAGCAGCTCCGCTGCAAAATCCTTGTCGATGACCGCCGCGACACCTTCCATGGTGCCGTCGGGCTTCTCCACGACCGGTACGCCGCCTCCGCCGCAGCAGATGACGATGGAGGAATCCCACAGACTCTTGATGGCTTCGATCTCCACGATCCTCTGGGGGAGCGGGGAAGCCACCACACGGCGCCAGCCGCGACCCGCATCCTCCTTCATGACATAATTCTTTTCCTGTACCAGACGGTCGGCTTCCTCCTCCGTATAAAAGGAACCGATGGGCTTTGTGGGATGTGCGAACCCGGGATCCTTCTCATCCACAATCATCTGCGTCATGACAGTCAGCACCGGAAAGTTCCGGTTGCGGATCCGCAGCGCATAACGCAGTGCCTGCTGGATATGATAGCCGATATATCCCTGGCTCATCGCACCGCAGACGTCAAAGGGCATCGCCGGGGTCACATCCTGTGCTGTCTCGGAGGCCAGGAGGATCCGTCCCACCTGAGGGCCATTGCCATGAACAACGGCCACCTCATACCCTTCCGTACTGATATCGGCGATCTTCTCACAGGTCCGGCGCACCACCTCCAGCTGTCCGGCTGCTGTCGGAGCGCTGCTCTTCGACTGGAGAGCATTTCCTCCCAGAGCAATGACGATCTTCTGCATAATCTCATCTCCTCTTCATCGGATCAGGGAACAACCTTCTCTCAATCCGTCTTGCGCGGCATCAAAAGCTGATGGCCAACAGGAAATACCGTAAAATCTTCCTCATTTCAAAGTCGCATAAATGACTGCCTTGATGGTATGCATCCTGTTCTCCGCTTCATCGAAGACGACGGATTGCCGGGATTCGAACACCTCATCCGCAACCTCCATCTCCTTCACACCGAATCTTTCCGCGATCTGGGCTCCGATGGTGGTCTTCGTATCGTGGAAGGACGGCAGGCAGTGCATGAAGATCGCCGTATCCTTCGCGAGGCTCATCGCCTCGCGGTTCACCTGATACTTCCGCAGCAGCCCGATGCGGGACTCCCATACCTCATCCGGCTCACCCATGGACACCCAGATGTCCGTATAGACCACATCTGCCCCGGTCAGGCCCTCGGTCACATCCTCGGTCAGGCGTACCGTGCAGCCGTTCTCTGCCGCGATCGTCCGCGCCGTTTCAACCAGATCTTCCTGCGGGAACAGGGAGGCCGGCGCACAGGCCGTGAAGTTCAGTCCCATCTTCGCGCAGGCGATCATCAGGGAGTTACCTACATTGTTGCGGGCGTCGCCCATGAAGGTGAAGTTCACGCCTTTCAGTCTTCCCAGGTGCTCCTCGATGGTCATCAGATCCGCCAGCATCTGTGTCGGATGGAACTGATCTGTCAGGCCGTTCCACACCGGAACGCCCGCACAGGCGGCCAGCTCCTCCACGAGCTCTTGGCTGAAGCCGCGGTATTCGATGCCGTCATACATCCGCCCCAGTACACGCGCTGTATCCGCGATACTCTCCTTCTTACCCATCTGGCTGCTGCCGGGATCCAGGTAGGTCACGCCCATACCCAGATCCATGCCCGCCACCTCGAAGGAGCAGCGGGTGCGGGTAGAGGTTTTCTCAAAGAGAAGGACAATGTTCTTTCCCGTGAGATAACGGTGGGGCACGCCCGCCCTCTTCATATCCTTAAAATTCTTCGCCAGATCGAGGAGATAGCGGATCTCCTCCGGCGTATAATCAAGCAGCTTCAGAAAATGTCTTCCCGCGATATTTGTTGCCATGATGATTCCCTTTCTCTCGATGGTTTGTTTTTTTCACCGGCTCCGCCCGGGACCTCCGTGCGGAGCCTTCGGATCTATCTGTTTTCAGATATCATCCCTGATCAGCGGCATGCTCATGCAGCGGGGGCCGCCCCGCCCTCTCGAGAGCTCCGAGCTCGCCAGTTTCAGGACATGGATTCCATTGTCCTCCAGGATCCGGTTGGTCACATAGTTCCGGTCATAGACGATGACCTTGCCGGGCTGGATGCACAACGTGTTCGAACCGTCGTTCCACTGCTCTCTCTCCGAGGCGATCCGGTCATTGCCGCCGCACTCGATGAGCGTCACATGATCCAGTTCCAGATACTTCGCCAGCACATCCGCCAGCCTCGTCTGCAGCTCCTTCACATGGAGAGACTCCTTCGTCTCCCCCGGCGTGATCTCGAACACACGCAGGGTGCGCTCGCTCCCCGGGTGAAGCGGAATATTGTCATAATCGCACTGAGTGATCACGGTA
>JAJQDL010000020.1 GCA_021202235.1 Lachnospiraceae bacterium | reverse complement strand
TATTGGTGTGGTTCAATAAGTAATCCCATGCTTCTCCTTTATTTAACGAAAGTAAAACATCTGTTAACACTTCACACAATACAGGATGAAGTTCCCCCCCCCCAGCCGTCTCATTTGCAACTGTTTCACCTGCAACTTTTTCGGCTGGAACTATTATATTTCTTTTATCGTCGGTGTCAACCCCGAATGAGCATGTTTTCAACCATAAAAAGATCGACATCCTTACCAGCAGTGAAATGTCGATCCTTTTTACACATCCAGTATTTAACGAAATATATTTCCGGTATCGGGAGAACTGTTTATACCCTGCAGATCTGCACCGTACCCTCACAGGCCGGCCCGCGCAGGCGAATTCCTTTTTCTTTGCAGAGCACAGCGGCGGAGAGCACCGATTCCGTGATTTCTTCACCCGGCGCCAGGAGCGGAATGCCGGGCGGATAAGCATAGACGAAGTCCCGTGAAATCATCCCCAATGCCTCCCGGTTCAATGGAACGGTCCGGCCCTCTGTCAGACGGCTCTCCCAGAGAGACCGCCGCGGGCACGCCCGGAAATTGTCCCACAAACCGCTCTCTCCCCGGGTTCCTGCCCATTCCTCCTCTCTGAATCCTTTCTCAGGATTCGTCTGGGTTTTACTCCCCCGTTCCCGCATCCAGAGATCATCGATCTCCAGGATGCTTTCCGTAAAACGTGCCATGTCCTCCCAGGTATCGCCGGCACCCGTCATGGCAATGACGTAATCTGTCGATGTCATTTCCGGTTCGAATCCGTACGGCCGCCGCAGCAGCTCCGCCAGCTCCGGGCCTGTATGCCCGGTCCCCCGGGTGGAGAGCACCAGCTTCGAAGGGTCCCGGCCGAAAAATGCGGGCGAATCCGTCAGCACCCGCAGGCCGCGCAGCCGCCGCGCCGGGAGGTAGAATCCCCGCAGACGATCCTCCCAGTCCTCCATCCAGTCCCGGTTCTCCGGCTCAAGAAGCTCCAGGCAGCGGTCAATGGAGGCCATTAATATATAAGAAGGACTGCTCGTCTGATAAATATCCAGGCACTCCTTCACCCGTTCCCCGGAGACCCGCTCGCCCCGACGATGCAGCAGTCCGGTCTGCGTGAGAGAAGGCAGGGTCTTGTGCAGGCTCTGTACCACCAGATCCGCCCCCACGGACACGGCTCCGGCGGGGAAGGCCAGCTTTCCCCCCTGCGTCTCCACGGCAGCAGGGGAAACGCCCGCATCTGTCGGCTCCACCGGGAATTCCCCCGAGAATCCCAGATGCGCCCCATGCGCCTCATCCACCAGCAGCGGCACCCCGCGGGCGTGACAGATTCACGCGATATAGCCGACCTCGGAAAAAACTCCCTCATACGTCGGAGAAGTGATCACGACCAGCGAAATCTTCCGCTCCTCTTTCTCCAGCGCCTCCTCGACGTCCTGCGGCCGGACACTGCCCCAGATTCCCCAGTCCGGATCCACCGGAGGATAGAGATAAACCGGCTTTAGTCGGTTTACCATCAAAGCATGGTATACCGACCGGTGACAGTTACGTGCCACCAGCACCGTATCCCCCGGCCGCGTGGCGGCGGCGATCCCTGCCAGAATTCCCGCGGTGCTGCCATTTACAAGGTACCAGCTCTCATCAGCTCCGTACAGGCGGGCCGCCCGCTCCATCCCCTCCCGCAGGATGCCCTCCGGCGCGTGAAGATCATCAAAACCCTCGATCTCCGTAATGTCCAGGAGGTACGGATTCTCCATCGACAGCCAGGCTCCATTGCGTTTGTGCCCCGGCATGTGCATGGGGTAGGCTCCATCCTCTGCGTGTTTTACTAATTTATCGTATAAATGCATCGCTGCCTCCTGCATGGTCTTTTGTACAGTATGTCCCGCTTCACCGAAATCAATGTTATCCTGGCACAAAAGGTTGTAAAGTTAAACCGCAAAACCAACGTCATCTCAGCAAACCCGCATTGACAACAGAAGGCAGATATCGTCTGCCTCCTCGCCCTTCCGTGGTATTTTCCGTATCTGTTTTTTGAGATACCAATTTGGCACCTCAAAGTTTGATACTCGTCTTCAGACAATTGAAACATAAAATCTTCCGGGAATCGATTAATCCCGGCGCACTTTGCCGCATTTTTATAGATAAAACTTGTCCCGCCACCCGAAGGGCGTACCTTGTGTAAGCACTTTTCATCATTTGATGAAATACGAAATCACCTTATTCAGCTCTTCCATGGATTCCGCATTTTCCGGATCGTCCACGGCATCCCGAATCCGTTCCTCGATGTGATCCTGAAGCATGACGCGGCTGATGCCGCTGATCGCTGAGCGGACGGCGGCCAGCTGGATGAGAATCTCCGTAGGATCGCGGTCTTCCTCCATCATCCTCCGGACCGATTCCATATGGCCGATGGCCCGGGACATCCGGTTCATCAACGCCTTCTTCTGTGCGGTCTCCTCCTGGCTCTTCGGATGCCCCATGGAAGGATCCCACATCTCATCAATCTCCGTCTTTTTCTTCTCCGCCATCACGCAGCGTCTCCTTCCCGGGTGAAATATAC
>JAJQDL010000145.1 GCA_021202235.1 Lachnospiraceae bacterium | reverse complement strand
CGATAAATGCCAGATCCTCCCGGCATTCTTCCAGGTTTCTCCCCCAGGAATGATCGCCGGTAATCACAATCGTATCCTCCGGGCAAATCAGCTTGTTACAGTTCCTTTGAATTTTCTCTTCGTGCCTTCTCCAGACGCAGCCAAACTGATTCATTGATTTATTGGTCTGGAATGAAAGATGAAAATCACCGATCGCATATAATGACATAAGCCCCCTTACCCCTGACATCACCGGATTAAATTCATCCGCATACAGGTCAAGCGTTAAAATTGTGCGATTTGGATCAAATTGTTCCTCTCATATTATACCTGTCCCGCTTTCCTCTGGCAAGACAAACTCCATTCCCTTCCTAATGTAAAAGCAGCCCGAAGGCTGCTCAGGCTGTCTCTGCCTGTAATGACTTATACCGGTTCATTATCCTCGAAAGATTCCTCTTCCGTGCCTCAACACGATCATTGGTAACGGTATGGCTGAATTCCATCACTGCGGTACTGTCATCCGTCCCCTCAAAACAGAACGAATACCTCTCCCTCTGCGAGCAGATCCCTGACCTCGTCCAGCTCCGGATAGTCCGACCCCCACAAGCCCGGGCTTTCTCCTCGCCCTACTGCCGCACGGCTTCCCTGGGACGGGTCTCCTGCCTCCCCGTCATTTTCACCTGCTTAAAATTTCTCACTGACTTTCTTCCAATCGCAATATTTCCATTGTTGCCGCGGCACAATTATGATATAATTGAGCACACACAGGAAGGAGTGAGCACAATGCCGATTATCATGCCGATTAAAGAATTAAGAAAAACCAGTGAACTTTCAGACCTTGCGCACAAAGAACAGGAACCAATTTTCATTACAAAAAATGGATATAGCGATCTCGTAATCATGAGTTCTGAATTATACGACCGTTTTGCCAGAATAAACCGCATTGATCAGGCCATCTATGAGTCCGAGCAGGAAATCGCTAACGGCGCTGAAGCGGTAGATGCCGACATCGTCTTTGCAGAATTGGAGAAAAAACACTTTGGATAAATATCAGGTAAAAATCAATCCGAGGGCCATTCGCGAACTGGACCAGATTTACGAATATATTGCTCTGGAAAAACTTTCTCCAGAAAATGCCAAAGACCAGACTGACAGAATAAAATCCGCCATTCTTGGGCTTAATACCTTTCCGCAAGCGCATCAGGAACAACAAGAAGGGCGATATGCCGGGAAAGGATATCGACAGCTTTTGATTGACAATTACATCGCTATCTTCAGGATTGATGAAAAAAGGAAAATTGTCACTGTCATAACCATTCAGTATCAACGTAGAAACATCTGATACTTACCGTTCATTACCGCGCCGCTTCCTTGGGACGCCGCCGCCTGAGATACAGAGCTCCCCCACAGAACCGGCGGGAACAGTTTTCCCATCTTCATCCAACAGCTCGATCTGCGTCCCAAGCACCGCTTTTCCGATCGGATAAGTGCCGTCCTCCAGCGCTTTCCGGCCATTGCAGCAGAAATAGCTGCAGCAAACAGTAGTCTCCGATGGCCCATAAACTGATCACCTTTCACCGTCAAGCGGTATTTCCGTCACTTCGTTCCTCCCTGCGGAGCGTTGCCCCTCACTGCCTGCAGCTTTCGAAACACATCATCCGACCCTTCACGGATGTTCAGGTCTGCCACTCCGTCAAAGCCTGTCCGCCCCGGATTGATCTGGACGATGACTGCATCTCTCCGACGATACTCCCAGTAAACGTCTCCAAAATTCCCCCGTGTTCCGATGACAAGAATCAGATCGGCCTTTGCGATCCAGTTTCTGGCTTTCCTGACATCGGCCTCCCGCAGACCAATATGGCTGTAAAGCGGCCAGGGAAGAATCTCCCCGCCGCAGGTCTCGCACCGGGGCAGCTCGTCCTGCTTCCAGATCTCATATCCGTCATAATGGCGGCCGCACCCGGAGCAGCAGTTGACCTGGAGGCTGCCCTGGATTTCGGCAACATTCTTTGATCCGGCAATCGTGTGCATACAGTCCACATTTGTCGTAATAATACCGGTAAGCTTGCCTTCCGCTTCCAGGTCTGCCAGGGCATAGTGCGCAAAGCTGGGCTGGTAAGAGAACATCGTCTCCAGATAGGTGGGCAGGAAAGATCCTTCGTCGGCCCCCCTTCTTCTGCCGCGGCGTGAAAAGATCATCTGCCCATAAGTAACTCCACCGCCGCCAACGGAAATGCCCGCGCCGGTGGTGGCGACGATACTGCTGCTTCGATCAATATATTCGGCGAACTGTTGGATTTGATCCAACCTTTTATCTTCTCTGGAAAACATCATGGCATCACCCGTTTAATACTGCGTCCAGTGCTTCAGCCGCGTCGGCCCGGATGTTCAGGTCGGCGATCCGGTCAAACTGTGTCTCTGACGGATTGATCTGCACCAGCTTCGTCTCATCCCTCATCCGGCTCAGATATTCCTCACTGCGAAAACCTGTGGTGCCGATGACCAGCGCCAGCTCCGCCGGGGAGTTCAGGTCGGCTGCTTTCCGCATCCTCTCCCGCGCGACTTCGCTGCGTGCGCCCGAGGCGCGAGG
>JAJQDL010000166.1:548-19020 GCA_021202235.1 Lachnospiraceae bacterium | reverse complement strand
AGTCATGAATACGAATGCAAGCATTCGATTCATGACCTTTTGTCCCTTGTATCATTTTATCTCCCGAATGCCGCAAAAATCTCACCATTTTAGACAATTTTTAGACAAGAAAGCGTAAAATAGAGGCAGATAAAGTTGGGGCAAAACATTTGCCTCAATGATACTGTGACACAAGAACATAATACTACGCACCTCAACCAAACACTACAGGAGGAACAGCTATGAAGGAACTATCTGATATTGGCACCGTCACCTTGGGCTCGCATCTGTCACTGGAGGAATTCGTCGCCGTCGCCCGTTTCGGAGCACAGGTCGAATTCTCTGAAGAATACTGCGACCGCGGCAGCCACACCCGCGCCCTGGTCGAGAACTGGGTGCAGGAGAAACGGGTCATGTACGGCGTGACCACCGGCTTCGGCGCTCTCTGTATCCGGGCCATTGATTCCGACGAAACCGCCAAGCTTCAGGAAAATATCATCATGAGCCATTCGGTCTCTGTCGGCGAACCGCTGTCCATCGAGCGTGTCCGGGGAACGATGCTGATGATCCTCCAGAACCTGGGTACCGGCGCCAGCGGTGTCCGTCTGGAACTCCTGGAGAAATACCGCGAACTGCTCAACGCAGGCGTAACACCCTATGCCCCCGGCGACGGCAGCGTGGGCTATCTGTCGCCGGAAGCCCACATGGCCCTGGTGATCACCGGCCGGGGTCGCGCCTATTATCAGGGTGAACTCATGGAAGGAGCGGAAGCTCTGAACCGAGCCAGGATCTCCCCGCTCCCTCTAAGCTCCAAGGAAGGGCTGGCCGTCGTCTCCGGCACCACCACCTCCACGGCGATGGCTGCGTTGGCGCTCTATGATATGCGGCAGGCCGCTCTGTCCGCCGACATCGTCGGTGCCATGAGTCTGGAAGCCCTCCATGGCGTCATGGGAGCTTTCGATGAGAGAGTCATGAGTGTACGGCCCCATCCGGATCAGGCCGATACCGCTGCCAATGTCCGGGCCATTCTGACTGACTCCCAGGTCATCGAGAAATATCAGGGCTGCCGCGTGCAGGACGCCCTGTCCCTGCGCTGCATTCCCCAGCTGCACGGCGCCGCAAAGAAGACACTGCGGGACGCCCTGACGACAGTAGAGATTGAAATGAACTCCTGCTGCGACAACCCCGTCATTTCCCTCGAGGGTGACAAGCCGGACATCATCTCCGCCTGCAACGCTGATTCCGCCTATGTGGGCATGGAAATGGACAGTGCCTGCATCGCCGCCACCTCCCTGGCGAAGATGAGCGAGCGGCGCAACAACCGCCTCATCGACGAGAGCCTCTCCGGCTATCCCTGGTTCTGTATCAAGAATCCCGGCCTCGATTCCGGCCTGATGATCCCTCAGTACACGCAGGCTGGCCTGTTAAATCAGATGCGGATGCTCTGCACTCCCTGCACCATTGACAACACCCCCCACCTGCGGGAATCAGGAAGACTATGTCGCGATGGGCTACAACGCCTGTCTCAAGGCAGGTCCTGTGGCTGAGAAGCTGGAGTACATCCTGGCCATCGAGCTGCTCTCCGCCTATGAAGCCCAGCAATTTCTGGAACCGGATCTCCCCCGCAGCACCGCTACAGCCGCGGTCCTGGCGGAGATCGGCGAGCATGTGCCCGTGCTGGAGCACGACATGCTTCTCCGCCCTCACATCGAATATCTGCGGAATCTGATCCACTCTGGACGTCTCATCGAGATTGTGGAAGGAAAAATCGGGAAACTGAAATAGTCTGCACGGAATACATATGGCGTAAACTATAAAAGAACCGATACGACCCTTCCGGATTTTCCGGAATGACCATTTTCCGCTGATATAAACGGAGCATATCTTTCACCAATTGATAGACATTATTCACGATGGCAAAGACGCAGAGAGCGGGCCCCGGGATTTCTCCCGGAGTTCCGCTCTCTGTCCATATTCTTTAAGAAAAAACAGTTCCTACACCAGCCCTGCACTCAGCTCCGTCCGGGCAAAGATCTTTTTCTCACCCGCCAGCGCCTCCTGCTCCAGTTCGGCCACGCGGCCTTTCATTCCGGCCACGAATTCCTCATCATGGATGGAGGAGAGGTTGATCTTGACGTTAAAGAGCGCTCCCAGCACGGCTGAACGGGCCATCATCGTGGCCACCAGGCCGTCGGTCACGGCATTGGTATTGCCGCGGGTCACCGCCAGCTCCGCCAACGGCAGAACGCGCACGGCCGCCTCGGCCACCGCCATCGGCACGCGGGCCGCCGCCTTCAGGCCCTCCTGCATGGCAGCACGGCGCACCGCTTTTTCCTCCTCCGTGCTCTTCGGCAGAGAGAGGGCATCCATGTACTGGTTAAAGGAGGCAGAGTCTTTGTCGATCGCCTCCGTCAGCTCCAGGCGGATCGCCTGCGCTTCCCGGATCACGCGCTGCATTTCTTCCTCAGAGGCGGCGTACTTCTCCCGCCCCACGGTCAGTCGGGCGACCATTTCCGCCAGAGCCGCCGCCAGAGCGCCCGCCAGGGCGGAGATGCTTCCCCCGCCCGGCGCCGGCGCGTCAGAGGACGTGATCTGAATGAAGTCCTCCACGGTCAGATTTTTCAGATTTTCCATATGCTCCCTGCTCCTACAGACGGGTCTCCAGCACCTGATCCATGCTGAAATCTTCGAGTCCCAGATAGTACTCGGTGCAGTCCACCAGCGCCTGCAGAGGAACCAGGCCCACGATCTCGCTGCCCACCACATTGACGCCGTAACGGCGCGCTTCCATGCGCACGGTCTCAAACACCGTGTATACAGCGGTGCGGGTATAATCCGTCAGGTTCATGGATACCTGCGCGATGTTGCGGTCCTCGAGCATGACGCCCATGGCCTTGCAGTAATGGAAACCGCCCTTGATATTACGGATCTTGTCCGCGATCTTTTTGGCGATCTCCAGATTGGAGGTGTCCAGGTTGATGTTGTAGGCGATCAGAGGCATCCGGGCGCCGATGGCTGTCACGCCGCCGGTCGGATGAATGGTGTTGGGGCCGAAATCCGGTTTCCATTTTTCCTGATCCTTCATCTTCTCCGCCATGCCCTCGAACTGGCCCTTCCGCACGGAGGCCAGGTTCTCGCGGTGCGGCGCCGTCGCCGACTGCTCGTACAGGAAGAAGGGCTGACCAAATTTCTCAGCCGCGATTGCAGCGGTCTCCTTCGCAATACGGTCCGCATCCTCCACCGTCACATTTTTGATCGGAATAAAGGGTACCACGTCCACGCAGCCCATGCGGGGGTGCTGACCCTGATGCTTCGTCATATCGATCAGCTCGACCGCCTTGCCGATGGCCTCCACCATGGCGTCACGAAGGGGCTCCGGTTCGCCGATGACGGTGACCACGCTGCGGTTGTGATCCTTATCCGAGGTGTAGTCCAGGAGCTTCACGCCCTCTTTGCCGCGGAAGCTGTCCACGATCTTCTCGACCTTCGCCAGGTCTCTTCCCTCACTGAAATTCGGTACGCACTCAATGATCTGATTCATTCCCATGAGATGGGTCCTCCTATGATAAACGATTTTTTGTCTGTCCCGGCGGACAAACATTCCTTCCACTTTACTTTCGGACGACAACAAATGCCAGTCGCTCCGATACCCGGATCTCTGCGCGCTGATGCGCTGCCGGGAATTTCAAATTACCTCTCCACGCAGACTTTCCCCTTCTTAATCACCGTATTCACGAGATTATCCCCGAAGCGGTAGAAGGGAAAATCCAGGTTGTCCGCATCCCAGATCACAAGATCCGCCTGTTTGCCGGCCTCCAGGCTTCCCAGCGTATCAGCCCGGCAAATGGCAGCGGCCGCGTTCAGCGTCACAGCCGTCAGCACCTCCTCGGGCGTCAGACGATATTTGAAGCAGGCCAGGTTCATGGCCAGCTGCAGGGACAGACAGGGGCAGGATCCCGGGTTAAAATCCGTAGCGACGGCCACCGGCACGCCCGCGGTGATCATATCCCGCGCCCGTGCGAAAGTCTTATCCAGATAGAACGAGGTCGCCGGCAAACAGACTGCCACCGTGCCTCCCTGTGCCATCGACTCAATGCCCTCATCCGGCGAGCAGATCAGATGCTCCGCCGACACGGCGCCGATCTCCCCGGCCAGCTGAGAGCCTCCCAGAGGGTCGATCTCATCTGCATGAATCTTGGATTTGAGGCCGTATTTCTGTCCCGCCTCCAGGATGACGCGCGATTCTTCCACGGTGAAAACACCGGTTTCACAGAACACGTCACAGAACTCAGCCAGATGCTCCTCCGCCACAGCGGGAATCATTTCTTCGGTGAGGAGACGCAGATACGCCTCCCGGTCTTCTTTGTATTCCTCCGGCAGCGCATGAGCGCCCAGGAAGGTGGGTACCAGTTCCACCGGCTGGCACCCCTGCAGAGCACGGATTGCCCGCAGCTGCTTCATCTCTTCTTCCTTCGCCAGACCATACCCGCTCTTGGCCTCACATGCAGTTGTTCCCATCTGCATCATCCGATCCAGTGCCTGAGCCGCCTTCTCTGTCAGCTCTTCTTCCGTGGCCGCGCGGGTATTCTTCACGGTCGAGAGAATCCCGCCACCCTGCGCGAGGATGTCCAGATAGGGCACACCTTTGAGCTTCAGCGCCAGCTCATGCTCCCGCCATCCGCCAAAGATGAGCTGCGAGTGCGCATCCAGCAGCCCCGGCGGGCTCCGCCCTCCGCCGGCGTCAAACCGGGTAATGCCTTCCGCAGAATATTCCTCCGGAACATTTCCGGTTCCCACGGCCCGGATGACGCCGTCGGCGTCGGCAACGACCCAGGCGTCCCGGCGGATCCGGATCTCGCCCTGAGCCGCCCCCCGGCGGGCGCCTTTGCCCTCCGGGGTGGCAAGCATCCCTATATTGTATACACAGATTCCACCATTCATACGTGTCTCCTATGCTTACTGCTTACTCTACACTGTTTCCTTATTTCTCGTCCAGCACCCGGCGAACCATCTCGCGGTCAGCGATGACGGGAACCGTGATGTGGTCGCTCTCTTTGAACATCTCGTTGTACTCCTCCACGGTAGACACAGCGTTCTCATTCCGGGCCCAGGCACGGCGGGACACACCTACCATGGTATCCCAGGGCATAGATTTCTGCAGAATCTCATCGACACGCTTGCTGCCGTCGAGTACCATGCCGAAGCCGCCGTTGATGGACTTGCCGATGCCGACGCCGCCGCCGTTGTGCAGAGCCACCAGGCTCATGCCGCGGGCGCAGTTTCCGGCGAAGCACTGGGTCGCCATGTCGGCCATGATATTGGAACCGTCCTTGATATTCGAGGTCTCACGGAACGGCGAATCGGTACCGCCGGTGTCGTGATGATCGCGGCCCAGCATGACCGGCCCGATCTCTCCGTTACGCACCATTTCGTTGAACTTCAGAGCGATCTTCGTGCGTCCCAGCGCATCCTGATAAAGGATTCGGCACTGCGTTCCCACAACCAGCTTGTTCTTCTTGGCATCGCGGACCCACACATAGTTGTCGCGATCCTGATAACGCCGGTTAGGATCAATGCACTCCATAGCGGCGTGATCGGTCGCATCCAGATCAGACTCTTTGC
Source organism: Lachnospiraceae bacterium (assembly GCA_021202235.1). GTDB lineage: Bacteria > Bacillota > Clostridia > Lachnospirales > Lachnospiraceae > UBA3305. Next base: position 13,419 of record JAJQDL010000166.1, on the reverse strand, counting down.
CGGACAGGCAGCACCAGCGGAACGGGCCATAGCCGAAGTCGAAGAGCTGCGGCCCCAGGATGTCCTCCACATAGGACGGGAATACGAAGCCGTCGGTCTCATCGTGACCGTTCTTCGCCACCTCGGTCACTCCGGCATCGAAGACAGCCTTCAGGAAGCTGTTCCCGTAATCAAAGAAATAGGTTCCCTTATCATGCATCTGGCAGATCAGCTCATAATGATGACGCAGGGTCTTGTCAACCAGCGTACGGAACTTCTCAGGATCGTCCGCCAGCATCTGGGTCCTCTCCTCGAAGGTCAGGCCCTGCGGGCAGTAGCCGCCGTCATAGGGCACATGGCAGGATGTCTGATCAGAAAGAAGATCGACATGCACATCCTTCTCCAGCAAGTACTCCAGCAGGTCCACCACATTGCCGTGATAGGCGATCGCACAGGCTACCTTCTTCTCCTGCTTCTCCTGCGCGATGGCCAGCGCCTCGTCCAGACTGTCGGTATAGCAGCTGACCCATCCCTGATTGTAACGGGTCATGATCCGTGAGATATCGACCTCCGCCACGATGGACACCGCACCGGCGATCTCCGCCGCCTTCCCCTGGGCGCCGCTCATGCCACCGAGTCCGGAGGTGACATACAGCCGTCCCGCAAGATCCTTATCCTTAGGGATACCCAGCACCAGACGTCCCGCATTCAGAAGCGTATTAAATGTACCATGAACGATGCCCTGTGGTCCGATATACATCCAGCCGCCGGCCGTCATCTGCCCATAGTTGGCTACGCCCATGGCCGCCGCGCGGTTGAAGCTCTCCTGATTATCGGACATACCCACCATCAGACCGTTGGTGATGATGACACGCGGAGATTTCTCATTAGAACGGAACAGTCCCAGCGGATGACCGGACATCACGACCAGTGTCTGCTCCTGCGTCAGAACCTCCAGATATTTCTTAATTAGCCGATACTGCATCCAGTTCTGGCAGACCTGACCGGTCTCGCCGTAGGTCACCAGCTCATAGGGATAGAGCGCCACATCAAAATCCAGGTTGTTATCAATCATCACCTGGAAGGCCTTCCCCTCAATACAATTCCCCTTATATTCATCAATGGCCTTACCATGCAGGGCACCCTGCGGACGGAAGCGGTAGCCGTAGATGCGGCCGTGTTCCTCGAGCTCTTGGGCGAATTCCTTCGCCATCTGCTCATGATGCTGCTTCGGGATGTAGCGCAGCGCGTTCATGATCGCGGTCTCGCGATCGCTCTCGGAGAGAACAGACTCTCTCTTCGGCGCACGGCGATATCCCGGAAGGAAGGTGGGATACTCCGGAAGCTCATCATCCAGCTGCAGGATCTGTGCGTTAAGATTCATGTTTTCCATTCCTTGCCTCGCTTTCTTAGGTTTGTGTTTCTACTGTCTTCTCTGATCTGTGAAAATACCGCAGGTTTTCCCTGCTATGAATCACAGTATAGAGACGCCCCGTCAACAAAACGTCTATTTTCACGTCTTTTTTTGTAGACTTTTCCGTGAAATCTTGACGAATCAGCAATTATCCCCCTTGCTTTTTTTCTTTATTCGCTTTAGAATATAAAGCATCTTGTTATTTTTAATTAAAAAAATAATGTCACGGAGGTGACTTTTATGGAATCGATTCAGGTTCGTATGCTGCAAACTCCGCCCTCCATCGAATACGAGGGGAAACCGATCGTCTTCTCTCTGAAGAAGGCGGAGGCTCTCTTCTACTATATGGCCGTGGAGAAAAATGCCACCCGCACCACGCTGGCGAATCTTCTGTGGGGCGGCCAGCCCGACGAGACAGCCCGCAAGAACCTGCGGAACGCCCTTTATACGATTAAAAAGTCCTTCGGCTGCGACCCTTTCAGATCTCGTCACAAACAGCTCCTGCATCTGAATCCGGAAGTCTCCTTTGAGATTGATACAGACCGGCTCACCGAGGGCAATGATCCCTCGGTCTACCACAGCGCCTTTCTCTACGGCTTCTCCCTGAAAGATTCCTACGAGTACGACGAATGGATGAATCTGTGCCGCTCCCACTGCCTTACAGAATACCTGAACCAGATGGAACAGCATTTCCGGGCTCTGCCCGCAGACGACGTAGCCGGGCGGGAGGCGATCTTTCAGCGCTACATTGAAGCAGAACCTCTGGATGAAAAGATTTATCAGTGCATGATTGAAACCTATAGGGATAATAAATTATATCTGAGGGGCATCCAGTGCTATGAAAATCTCGTAGAGATTATTAAAACAGAGATGGATCTGACCCCCAGTCAGAGCCTCGAACAGCTCTATCGCGAACTGATTCAGGCCTGGAACCGCTCCGAAGCCAAACCGACGCACCGACACGATGAGCCTTTGCTGGCCGGCCGTACCAAGGAGCTGACTACCCTGCGACAGACATTTCAGCAGCTGCTCCTGCACCACGGCAGCACCCTGTTTATCCTGGGGGAAAAGGGTTCCGGCAAATCCTACCTGTGCCAGCATTTTCTTCAGGAGCTACGGGACAGCGATGTGCTGATCCTTCAGACCGAGTGCTTTGAGTCGGAACAGAACATTCCGCTGCACCCCTGGAATACCCTTTTCTACCAGCTCAACCGCTATTTGCAGACACATCCGGTGAAGATTCCCACCCGCTACACCCGCTCCGTGGAGTCTCTGTTCCCCATGCTGGAGACACTGGGCAGTCTGGAGGAACTCCCCCAGGACGTCGCCGGTTCCTACAACTACCGCGCCGCCCGCAACAGTGCAATCAAGCTCCTGTCCCTGGTCGGAGAGTCTGTCCCCATCGCGCTGTACCTGGACAATCTGCACTGCGCAGACTCCCTGAGCGCGGAATGGCTGTCCGCCCTGGTGCGCGCCTGTGATGAAAATATCCTGATCCTCTGCACCTGCCCCCTGCATCTCCCCGAGAAATGGGAGAAATATGTCAACAACCTGGTCTGCCAGCGCCAGGTGCGCAAGATGATCCTGGAACGTTTTACCATGGAGGATGTACGGGATCTCATGACCCGTTACACCGGCGATCCGGATCCTTCTCCCCGTCTCCTGAAGAAGATCTACACAGAAAGCCAGGGAAATCCTTTCTTCCTCTCCATCATTCTGGACAACCTGGAAACCAACTGTCAGCAGCCTGACATCTCCGGCCGCGCTCAGGATATCCTGACAGCCCGGCTGACCGCCTTAAGTCACGATCAGCGAAAAATCCTCGAACTGATCTCCTGCTTTCACGATTACGTCACCCTCGAGCTGCTCCTGGCCATCACGGGCATGGATATGCTCACACTCCTGGACAACGTAGAGAGCCTGAAAGAAGAAGATTTTATCACAGAACGGGAGCAAAAGGGGCAGATTCATTTCCTGTTCCTCTATCCCAAAATGCGGGAATATGTGCGCAATACGCTGTCCCCCTCCAAAGCACGCATTTACCACAACCGTATCGCCGGTTATCTGGAACAGCTTCCCTCTCCGCATAAGAGCAACTGGTATTCACAGCTGATCTATCATCACCGGAAGGGTGGCAATCCCGCCAAAAGCCTCTACTATCAGATCCGCCAGCTTCAGGCCTATTCTCAGCTCAACTATGAGTTGTACCCCAAGCTGCGGATTCCTGTAGATGACGATCTGACCGACCAGAGCCAGTTTCTCCTATCCCTGGAAGAGATGAAGAGAGAACTTTCACGCTATTACAGCCTGTATCCAGAGCAGATTCCCTATGACGAAGCAGAATGCCGCCTCTATCTGACCATCGGCCGCACCTGTATCCAGCAGGGTGATTATGAAAAAGGGCTGCCGCATATTCATCATATTTTAATGAACAATCTGTATGTCCGCACGAATCCGGACCTGCTCCTGTCCTTCTACCGGCAGCTGGTCTTCTACGGCATTCAGACCTGGCAGCTTCCCACCATGCGGGATGCTCTGGAGCATTGCCGGCAAATTGAAGAAGGGCTCTCCTCCATCAGCGAACGGGCCGTCGGCAAGAGACTCTGGGGGCTTTATTACTCCATGTCCGGAGACTATGAAACCTCCAATCGTTTCCTGAAGGAAGCCATCGACGCTTTTGAACGGGCGCCCCTGCAGCTGTCCGCCTACACGGTCAACCTGGCCGCCTGCTACAACTATCTGGGAGAAAATCAGCTGCGCCAGAACAACTATGAGAGGGCCATCGAGCTGTATCAGAGAGCAATCGACCTGTGCAACGACCGCGAGGATATGGAGAACCCCACCTTCTACACGAATCTGGCACAGGCCTATATCCGACTGAAACGATTCAGAGATGCCTCCGAGACTCTGACCCGGGCGCGGGCTCTGTATGAGAATTCCCCCGTCTACATGGGGCGGACCATCGCGTACGTCTCCTCCGCCTGGCTGGCCTTCCGTCAGGAAGAAACAGAGGAAGCCGCCCGCTTTCTCTCACAGGCACAGGCGGATACAGGAAAACTGGGTTCGCCGCTGAACGAGGGCTCCCTGGCACTCCTGTCCTGGATTCTGAAAAAAAGCGGAGAAACTGCCTTCGACAGGCTGTTGCCTCTGCCTGCAGAGGAGTATCTGGAGGAGGCACACCGGGAGCTGGAGGGGCTGCCGGTGACTGAATGGACTACCAACAGTCTGGCAGATACTCCATCACTATAAAAAGAGAAGAAGCCCCCTGAACTGTGCTGCCACATAGTTCATTAGGGGGCTTCTTTAACTGAATGAACAAATCTCAGTCCCAAACAAATACCTGTACTTGTTCATCTGAGAAAAAATAATATCCGCCACTCTCCGGCGTTCCTGCTCCGTATAGATTGTGGCTTCATCCAGCAACTGCAGCACATCCTTCTTGTTAAAACTGAATTTCAGGCGAAGTCCTTCCATCGCCTCTGCAGTGTCCAGCTGCTCGTCAAAATCCAGGCTTATGGTTTTGGATTCTACCGTCTTCATCAATTCGTATATGTCCTCCCCCAATGGATAGTCCATCGTGGTATCCGCCAGCAACCCTGCTCCATTGTCAAAGATTGCTTACTGTTCAATCCGCAGCCAGAAATCATCCTCCGCCATCCGTCCCTCCGTCTTTTGAATAATCAGAAACGGATCATAAAAAGGAAGATTCATATCCTTCAGGATCAGTTTCATCTTATCTCGGCTTTCCGGAAAGCATCTGGATTCTAAAAATTCCCGATACTCCTTATAAGAAGGATTTTCAATTACACCAAACGCCCGGTACATATAAAAAAACCGAAGAGGCGTTTTCTGGGCGGCAGAGAAATTGCTTCAACATAGCTCTTATTTTTTCTTAACATATCCAGCAAAGTAACAATCGGCCCTCGGATGGGATTCAAGAAAAAGCAATCAAAACGATGGCTTATTCTTGATTTTTCCCATCATTTTGATTGTTTTTGGTTTTGTCTGTTTATGCCTTCTGCGCCATCTCACCGATGCTCCGGCATCACCCGAATTCTCGCCGCGATCAGTTCTCCCTCCGCTCCCGCGGGAATCCGACATTCGGCCATCTCCTCCCCGCTCTCGAGGAGAAGCATCTCTCCGACCTGAAGGACTTCCTTTCCGTCCGGAAACAACGCCAGCGGCCCTCCCTCGGAGAGAAAGAGCGCCAGACAGGTTTCCGCCGACATCGTCTCCTCTGTGCCAAACAGTTCACAGGCCGGCATTTCCTTCCGCACCTCTGCCAGCGAGAGGCAGCGCAGGCTTCCCTCCACGCATCCTTTCCGCAGCATCAGGTTAAAGTCCGTGACCCGTCCCTGGCTCTCCGTGCGGCTGCCCCCGTCAAAAGCGACAGCGCGTCCCGGCTTCAGCTCATACCAAGTGTCCTCGTCATGACGCAACAACAGCGTTCCCTTCCGCAGCGCCAGCAGGCGGTTGTAATCCGGCATCGCTGCGACGACCCTCTCCTCGTCCTACACCCCCGCCGTCGACAGCCGCCAGTCAAAATTCCGCGCGGCGTAGGCAGTCCCCTCCGGCGCGATCGCAAGCTCCGTCGTCGTTCCACCGGACCAGTTCACAGTCCGCTGGTCATCCAGATGAATCCATTTCATGGGATTCTCCCTTCCATCCTATTATCCTTTCAGCCGCGCCGCGAAATCAGCCATGGCCTCGGAGATATGTATCTGCTGGGGACATACGGCCTCACAGCTGCCGCAGGCCAGACAGGAACCGGGGCGCTTCTCCTCGGGCAGCGTGCTGACATACATCGCGGGGATGAATCCGCCTCCGGTGAAACGATGCTCGTTGTAAACATTCAGCAGCTCCGGAATCGGCAGCTCCTGCGGGCAGTGACTGACGCAGTAATGACAGGCAGTGCAGGGTACCACGATGTCCCGGGTCATGCCATCGGCGACATCCATCAGCACGTTCATTTCCTCTTCATTCAGCGGCTGCGCCTCCTCGTATGTCGCAATGTTCTCCTTCATCTGCTGCAGATCCGACATGCCGGAGAGGGTGACGCAGACCTGGGGCAGAGACTGAAGGAAGCGGAAGGCCCAGGCCGGAATGCCTTCCTCCGGACGCAGCGCCGCCAGACGCGCCGCCTCTTCCGGTTTCAGGGACGCGAGGCGGCCGCCGCGCAGCGGCTCCATGACCCACACCGGGATCCCGTACTCCTCCAGCAATTTGACCTTTTCTTTGGCGTTCTGGAACGTCCAGTCCAGATAGTTGATCTGCAGCTGGCAGAATTCCATGTCCTTCCCGTATTTCTCCAGGAAGCGCCGCATCACGGGCATCGCACCGTGCGCGGAAAAGCCCAGATGACGGATGCGCCCGTTCTCCTTCTGCTTCATCAGATAGTCGAAGATCCCGTGACTCTCATCCAGGTACTCGTCGATATTCATCTCGCAGACATTGTGGAAGAGATAGAAATCAAAGTAGTCTACCTGACATTTCTCCAGCTGCTTTTCAAAGATCTCCTCCACCTTGTCCATGTTGGAGAGATCATAGCCGGGGAACTTCGAAGCCAGATAGAACTGCTCCCGGGGATATTTCTTCAGGCAGCGGCCGATAACCGGCTCTGAATTCCCTCCGTGATAGCCCCAGGCGGTATCGTAGTAGTTCACGCCGTGGGACATGGCGTAATCCACCATCTCCTGCGTGGCCGGTTCGTCCACCCGGGCGTCGTCCCCGTCGATCGTGGGGAAGCGCATCGTACCAAATCCCAGCGCGGACAGTTTCAGATCCTGAAAATCGTTATAGATCATCGCAGTCTTTTTCCTCCTGAAAGATAAATTTTTTTCTGACATGATTCTGTAATGCGGCAGTCCAGGAACATCCCTTTTCCTCCCTGTCACAGCACCAGCTTATTCTAACACATAAAGTCAGGTTCAGGTCAACCTTCTTTTGTCCCACACGCTGACTTTTTCAGGTCCTCCGCCAGCTTCCCCAGCAGCTGCTCCTGGTATCCGGCCAGCTTCCGCTCCTGCATCTCCGCCTTCAGCGCCTCAAAGCATGGATGAGTAAGTGCATCCAGTTCCCGCAGGCGGGACGAACTAAGAGTCTCACGGGAAAGAGAATCCAGATAGTCCTTCGCCGTCATATGCCACAGGCTGGCGCAGTCTGGATAACGGTGCAGAACCGTTTCCGCGATGCTCAGCCCTTCCGGATCAAAGTCCCCGCTGTAATACAGATGGCAGCCTGCCTGACTCAGCAGATCCAACAGGATCCAGGAAGCCGTCTTCACACGTCCGGAGGTACAGATCAGCGCTGTTTCCTGCCCGTCCAGTATCTCACACAGATGCGAAAAAACCATCTGATTTTCGACAATATACACCTTTTTATGTGCTGCATCCGCCCCGGTCACGCGCTCCAGGTTGGCAAGCGTCAACAGGCAGGATTCTCCTTCCGCGATCAGACATTCATACGCCGGATGCGGATACTCTCCCCGAAGCAAATGGACACCGTACACCGCCGTAAAGCTGGAGAGGTCATCTGGAAGGATTCCGGCCCGATGATACAGCAGACGAATCGCCTCCGAGCTTCGGCACTCCATCTCCCCCTGCCTCTGGCATAGCGCCTGAATGAGAAGATTCCCGGCGGCAGTATCCCGGTCAAATGCATGCGGATTGCGCGTAATCTCAGCGCCCAGCACAGCCATGCGGACCGGCCGGCCGGCCTCAAGATACGCCAGAGCCCCGCACACAGCACGAACCGACGCGGCGGCGGCTTCCGGAGACTGCGCATACTCCTGACGAATCCGGTGATAGCCCCATTTTTTCTCATTCCGTACGGCGGTCAGCCACTGACAGGCGCCGCACTCCGCTCCCCATGACACATCCGCCCAGCGATACAAATCTCCGAGGAATTCCTCCCATCGAAGACGTTTCTTCTCCGTCTCCTCCCTGTTCGTATGCAGTTCCTCCCCGAAATACCCTGTCAGAAGTGCCTCCAGGGAGACAGCCGCGAACCTGGTCTCTCTCAGAGCCGCCTCAAACTGCTGCAGCGAAAAACGCACCGGCCCCTCGCGGAAATCCTTCCCCACTAAACGCCCCAGCGCCTCCCGTTCCTCCTCTGCCGCATCCGGAATCGTCACACGACCCGAAGCCCTCCCATAGCTCCTCCATTTTCCCCGCATTCCTTCCAGAGCCCGGCGATAGGCTGAACGGGTGCGAAAATAGCGGACGCATTCTTCAAGGATCTCCTGTTCACTGCTCATCCAGCACTCTCTCCCGTCCGTTCCAGAAATACGTAATGACCGTGACCACATCTGATCCTCCCGGCCGCTGCAGTTCGGCGATCCGCAGACACGGAACCGTCTCATAGCAGCCCCACAGCACCTGAGAATTCATAATATAGTCAAAATCCAGCTTCTGCACCAGTTCAAACATACTCTGAATATTTTTGTCATCCACTCCGGCAAAGGCCTCATCGAGTGCCATGATGCGCGGATGATCCGGATTTGCCGCCTTTTTATACTGGGCATTTACGGCCGCGAACAGAGGCACATACATGGCCATGGCCTTTTCTCCGCCACTGAAGCGGTTGAAGGCGGCATTTGTCAGCTCCTTCCTGCCATCGTGGCCGCGCATGTAGCTCATATGGAACTCAAACCATTTCCGGTAATCCAGAGCGTCCCGCACCAGCTCCGTATAGTTCGTATCCTCGCCGTTCTCCCGCGCAGCCTGCCGTGCCAGGTGGATCCGACTCCGGAAATGTACCGAGACCTTCTCGATATCCTCATCCGTAAGAAGCTCTCTCTCCCTCGCCAGAATCCGTTCAAGCTCCTGGGTGTCCAGTTCCCCTTCTCCTTCCGCGGTCCGGGGACGCCAGTCAAGAGAAAATGTCAGCCCCATCGACGTATCCAGCTCCCGCATCAGTGCGGACATATCGCGGATCCAGCTCCGGCTCTCCCGAATCCGCTGACTGAGCTTCCGGCTGAGGGTGTCGGCCAGAATCCCTTCGAACAGCTTCCGGTCTTCCTCCTGAATCAGCAATTCCGTACTGTCGATCGCTTCCCGCAGCACTGTGTAAAATTCCTCCAGGTACAGCTTCTTCCCGTTCCAGACCGACACGATCTGTTCCCGCCGCCGCAGCAGCGTGTCATCCTCTGCCTCCTCAAAACAGGGCTCCATCGTGGTTCCATAGCCGCTGAGAGTGCCCAGATGCGCCTGAAAGTTCCTCATGAGCGACGACGTCACCTCCGACGCGTGACGGTTCCTGTCCGTCTCCCGGATCTGCGCCTGTGCCTTCACGGCCGCCTCGCTCAGAGAATATTCTCCCGGCTTCATCACCAGACCCAGACGAAGCTCTTCTTCAAAATAGCGGCGTACCCGGTTCTCCCGGCTGACAGCTTCCGTCAGTGATTCCTTCTGCGCTTCGATCTCTCCGGAAAGACGCTCCACATTGTCCCGCAGGACGGCCAGCTGCTTCTCACTCTCCCGCTCTCCGGCCTCAATCTCCTCCAGACGCCGGTTAATCTCGCGAAGGCGCCGCGTCCGCTCCTGCATCTCCGGAGCGTCCAGAGTCTGACGGAGCCGGTCCATCTTCACCTGCAGCTCCCGTATACTTTGTTCCGCTCTGCGCCGGGACCATTCCCGCTCCTCCCGCCGCTCCTCCAGAGACTGGATCTTCTCCTCCTCGCGGGCGCAATCGTTCCGCCGGTTCTCCAGCTTCCCCAGCACGTCCCGCAGAGCGATCAGAGAGTCCCGGTATTCCGTGATCGTATCGATCACTTCTTCATAATAGGCTGTCTTTCTTGTATAAGGAAGCGGCTTACAGCACCGAAGCACTCTCTGTCCGGCCTCCGCACTGGCCTCCCGGACCTTAGCGACCGTCTCCTCCTGCGCCCGCAGCTCTCTCAGGCAGCGTTCCCGTTCACGCTCACTCTCCTCCCGCAGACCGATGGCCGTATGCAGAGAATCAAAAGAAGGAAAACGGCCCCGCTCCTGTTCCAGACGGGCGAGTCTCTCTTCCAGACCGCGTATTTCCTCCCGCAGTTCCTTCAGGCTCTCCTCCTTCTCCTGCAGCTCCGCCTCCTTTTCACGAATCCAGCGTTCCTTCGTCCTTCTGCGTGCCGCAGCCCCCACATAGGAAGCTTCCTCCCCCGCATGGCTGTATCCCTCCAGAACACCGTTCCGAAAATACCCGTCCGAACCAAGGATCGTCTCGGTTCCCTCGTCCGCCTCCTGCGCCGTCTCACGCAGGCAGCACAGGATTCGTTCCGTCTCCTGCCGCAGCTCCGTTCCCTCCGCAGCCGCACGCAGGAAGGGATAGGGAGTTCCCGCCTTCCCGACCGGCCGGATCAGCACATCGGAGAGCCCTGCCAACACGTCTCTGGCGTGTTCCTGTTCCGCCTCCGGCACCACCAACGCATCCAGAAGTCCCGCGTCAAGAAGCTGACCTTCGATCTGATTCCGTTTCTCCGGCGATACATCCTCCGCAAAATCCAGCGCCTCGTAAAAGGGAAGGAATGGGATATTCTGTTCCCTCAGAGCATGCCGCGCCTGTTCTGCACGGTCACTGTGTACAGGAGTCGGCATTGGCAGATTCCGCAAGGCTTCCAGCTCTTCTGCCAGCCTCTTTCTCTCCTGCGCCTGTTCTTCCTCCCGCGTACGAAGCTTCATCACTTCCCGACTCAGGGTCTCTCTTTTTCCCCGGGCGATCGCCTCGTATTCATCCCGAATCCGCGCAGAATCTGCATAGCTCCGGCAGTTCTGAACGCCCCGCGTCATGCGTTCCCGCTCCTCCCGGGTAATCCCCATCTCCCGGTTTTCCGTCTCCAGAACATAAAATTCCTCCACCAGGTTATCCCTGGCTTCCGCTTCCATTCGTTCCGCCTCCCGGCAGGCATCACCGGCCGTCTCCGCGGCGATCCGCACTTCATGAAGCTTCTCTTCTTCTCCTTCCAGTGCCTCCTGCCTGCGTGCCTGCTCCTGCAGCGCCTCCAGAGCTTCCCGCACGGAGCGCTCCCACTCCCGCAGGGCGGTATGTACCTCGCCAAATCCGCCGGTCTCCCCCGTCTTCGCCATACGCTCCGTCTGATCATGGAAGGGCAGCATCAGGATTTCATTTTCCTCATATAATTCCTCCCGCAGCTGATCTGTCTGTGTCTGAAGCTCTTCCACGGCGTCCCGCAGCCCCCGCAGCGCATGATCCCGCTGCACAAGCTCCGTCTGACAGTCCCGGATCATCTCCTCAAGGCTCTTTTTCTCCCGTTCCTGTTCTTCCCACTCCCGTTCTGCCGTTCGCAGCGTTTCCACGACAGCGTCCAATTCTTCCACACGGAGAGTCTCCCGCTCCGCCTGCAGGACACCGCGTTCTCCTGTCCGGGTTCGCTGTGCTTCCTCCAGAGAACGGATCTGCCCGCTCTTTTCCTCCCGCGCGGTCTCCCGGCTCTCTAGCTCCTTCCGCGCCCGCTCTACCCGGCGCCGTTCCTCCGTATAGGCCTGTCCCTTCTTTCCCAGCATATACAGGTTGTAGCGCAGATATTCGTTCCGGATCGCCTTCACATCCTGGAAGGCTGCCCGCAAATGATCCAGCCGTTCCTGAATCTCATCCATCTTCTCCATGGCCTCCACCATGGCCCGCATATCTTCATCCGACAATGTCTGAAGTGAATCATTAAGAATCTCGTATACCTTTGTCGGTTTAAACTCCTTGGAAAGCTTCGGAGCGCGCACCTTCACCAGAAGACGGATGAACTGACTGTACTGCTCTGTACTGGTGAAACCAAAGAGATAACGGTTTACCATCTCCGCGTACTCCCGCTGAGACTCCGTGTAGAGATTGCCTTCCCCCAGACTTTCCCGCAATTCCTTCTTCGTCAGAGGAATCCGGCTGGCGCCGATCTCCCGGTACAGCGACAGATCGCGCCCGCCGCGCCGTCCGTCCTGGAGCTCACAGCCCGAGAAGGTGATGGATTTTCCCCGGACCGCCCGCTGGCCGATCCCGATGGTGCGGTACTGTTCCACACCTTCCCGTTTAAATTCCAGAAAAAGATAACCGGTGGCCTCCTCCCGGTCATTTTCCCCCAGGAAATAATAGTCCATCCTCCGGTCTCCGGATCCGAAGGGATCCAGACGGCTGGGTGTCCGGTCTCCATCCAGGATAAAGGGGATGAAGCTCTGCGTGGTAATGGATTTCCCGGAGCCGTTCTGACCCCGGAGCAGCAGCTTCCCGTCCGCCAGAGTAAAGGTCTCCTCATCGTACAGCCAGAAATTCACAAAACCCATCCGATTCATATGCCAGCGCTGACTCATTTTGCTTTCTCCTCCCGCTCGGAAAACTCTCTGGGATACACGCCCACCGTCTTGGCAGCGCCGGGACAGAGCAGTATCCCATCCTCTTCCTGACGCAGCAGCATCCAGGACTCCATGTAATCCATGATCGTACGTACAAGCTTGTTCTCGTTCATTTCCCGGATCTACTAGCTCCAGCATG
>JAJQDL010000166.1:0-538 GCA_021202235.1 Lachnospiraceae bacterium | reverse complement strand
TTGGCGGGGGCATTTCCCGGAACTCATTGCTCCATCCTGCGCCATAGCGTTCTCGGCAGGATTCCAGAAGCTCAGCATAGGCTACCTCCGTCATATAGATCATATCATCCGGTTCGCGGCGCAGCGACCCGTCCGCCACTGCCTCCCGAACTTCACGGCACAGAGTAAGCGTCACCTCACTGATTCCTGCCTCCCGGGGATGCAGCTCTCCGAAGCAGTCCTCCTCGTCCAGGACGAAAAAAGCGGCATTTTTATGAATATGAAGACTTCCGCCCAGATTTTCACCCAGATATTTCGCGACCCACTGCCTCTGATTCCTCAGATACAGAGAATCCGCATCCTCCGACGAATCCCAGTACATCGCCGGCGCCGCCGCCAACTGCCGATAGACCCGCTGCACCCGGAAATGTCCCCTGTCTGCATCCATCTCCCCCAGTGGCGCCGCCTCAAAATCCCGGTAACTGGGATAATGCTCCCTGCTGTACGGAAAATTCACAGCAAAATAGCGGGCCCATCCTGTATTTTCAGACAGAACCTC
>JAJQDL010000088.1 GCA_021202235.1 Lachnospiraceae bacterium | reverse complement strand
CGCTGGAACGCAGGGGAATAGAGGTCTTTGAAATTCCCGGTGTCATTGAGGACGCGGTTGAGAAGCTGGGGAGCTGTCTGGAAATACAGAAACTGTTGTCTATCATGTCCTGCCCTGGGGGGCAGGACAAAGAAAGAAGAGTAGGAAAATGTCAGAGCTGAGACAAATTGCAATTTACGGAAAAGGCGGAATCGGAAAATCCACCACGACACAGAACCTGACGGCGGGTCTGGTGGAGCACGGAAAAAAGGTCATGGTGGTCGGCTGCGATCCCAAAGCAGACTCTACGCGGCTGTTATTAGGCGGACTGGCACAGAAAACGGTGCTGGACACGATCCGCGACGAGGGGGAAGATATCGAGCTCTCGGAAATCCTGCGTGAGGGGTACGGGGGTACGAAATGCGTGGAGTCCGGCGGTCCGGAGCCTGGAGTTGGCTGTGCAGGGCGCGGCATCATTACCTCCATCAACATGCTTGAGAACCTGGGCGCCTACACAGACGATCTGGATTATGTGTTCTACGATGTTCTGGGAGATGTGGTCTGCGGCGGATTCGCCATGCCGATCCGTGAAGGAAAGGCCAAGGAGATCTATATCGTGGCCAGCGGCGAGATGATGGCACTGTATGCCGCCAACAACATTGCCAAGGGAATCCGCCGCTATGCCCGAACCGGCGGTGTACGGCTGGGCGGCATCATCTGTAACAGCCGTAATGTGGACTGGGAACTGGATCTGCTGCGGACCTTCTCCGCGGAGCTGGGGACGAAGCTGCTTTATTTCGTACCGCGGGATAATGTGGTGCAGCGGGCAGAGATACACAAGCAGACGGTGATTCAGTACAGTCCGAATTGTGCGCAGGCACAGGAATATCGCAATCTGGCTCAGGCTCTGATCGACAACCGGGATTTTGTCATCCCGAAGCCAATGACCCAGGAGAGACTGGAGGAGATTCTTCTGAAATTCGGCAAGCTGGATGCGGATTACAGCATTTAAGGGAGGTGTGATATGGCTTTCCATCTGGAAACATCCAATGTGGCGACCAGAGAGAACCGGCTCGGTTCGATTACCGGATATATGGGAAGCCTGCGTGATCTGGCGACTCAGAGCGAGCAGGGTACGCTGCGGGGTTGCTCCCGCTGCTTCTCCCAGTCCAGCTCCTGTCTGTCCGGCTGCTGCCTGTCGCAGCTCGGAAGGATTCGCGATGTGGCAGTCATTCACCATGGGCCGGCCGGATGTTCGGCGGCGGCCGCCGGAACATACTATATGAGCCGTGTCATGGCAAAAAAACGGGGCGTGACCAGCAATGCAGTCTATGTAGGCACCGACATGAATGAGCAGGACACGATCTTCGGTTCGACAGAGAAGCTGCGCTCGATTATCCTCGAAGTGAGTCGACGCTATGCGCCAAAGGCGATCTTTGTCGCCACATCCTGCGCGACAGGGATTATCGGAGAGGATATTGACAGTGTTGTGGAGGAGATCAGGGAGGAGATCGACGTGCCGATCGCAGCGGTACACTGTGAGGGATTTAAATCCCGCATCTGGGCAACCGGTTTTGATCTGAGCGATCATGCGGTGATGAGCACGATTGTAAAGGCACCGCAGAAAAAACGCAATACAGTGAATTTCAAAAACTTTTTTGAAAGTGCCCGAGATGAGATTATTGAAATTTTTCAGCATTTCGATCTGGAGCCGGTATTCCTTTATTGCAACGCGACAGTGGAAGAGCTCTCCCATATGTCGGAGGCGCTGGCTACGACCTGTATCTGCGGAACCCTCGGCAGCTACCTGGGAAACGCCCTGGAGCAGACCTACGGGGTTCCGTACATCCACAGCATCAATCCGCTGGGAATCGCGGGATTTGAGGCCTGGCTGCGCGAAATTGGGCGCGTGACCGGGAGGAGTGAGCCGGTGGAACGATATATTGCGGAGCAGAGAGCGATCTACCTTCCGCAGATTGAAGAGGCGGCAAAGGAGCTGAAGGGACTGCGCGCCGTCATTGGTATGGGGCCGGGCTATACCTTCGAGGTTTCCCGCGTGCTGCAGGAGCTTGGCATTGAAGTCGTCTGGGCGCTGGCCTGGCATTATGATAAAAAATACGACGATGAAAAGATCCCGCCGTCCATGGAGTATCTGCTGGAGGAGGGAATGGATTTCGAGGCCAGTGTGGCTGACCAGCAAAACTATGAAGTGATGCACATTCTGAAGAAATATCAGCCCGATCTGTATCTGTCAAGGCATCCCGGTTCCACTGTATGGGCAATCAAAAACGGCACGCCGGCCGTTTACGTGGATGATGAATATAAGATTTTTGGATATCGTCATACACTGGAATTTGCACATACGATTCTGAACTCTATACGCAATCGCAGCTTTGAACAGAACCTGGCTCAGCGGACAAAGCTGCCCTATACAGACTGGTGGTACCAGCAGAACGCTGACCTGTTCCTGGAGGAGGGGTGACAGTCATGGCTAAACTGTTGGATAAACAGCACTATAAATGTGCGATGGGTGCTATGCAGACGGTGCAGGCCATCGAGCGGGCTCTTCCGATCCTCCATGCAGGACCGGGCTGCGCGCAGAAGCTTGCCGACAGTGCCGGGAGCAGCGGAGATTATTCGCCGAATATATTTCCCTGCACCAGTATCAATGAAAAGGATGTCCTTTTTGGCGGGACAGCAAAGCTGCGGACGACCATCGAAAATGCACTGAAGGTTGTGGATGCGGATCTGTATGTGGTGCTGACCGGATGTATTCCGGAAATCGTGGGAGATGACGTCGGTGAAGTGGTTTCGCAGTTTGCTGATGCGGATAAGCCGGTTCTGTATGCGTCGACGGCCGGGTTTCGGGGAAACAATTACCGGGGGCATGAACAGGTGATTGATGCTTTGATCGAACAGTATCTGAAACGTTCCGATTCCCGGCAGAAAGGACTGGTCAATCTATGGGCGGATGTCCCCTACCAGGATCTGTTCTGGCTGGGAAATATCCGTGAGCTGGAGCGGCTGCTGAGAGAGATCGGTCTGACACCTAATACGATCTTCGGCTACGGCCATGGGGTGGCGGACATTGACCGGATTCCACAGGCGGAACTTAATATTCTGGTTTCTCCCTGGGTATCCGTTACGAATATGAAGAAAATGGAGCATAAGCTGGGTATCCCCTGGATTCACTGTCCGACACTTCCCATAGGAGCCAACGAGACGAGCCGATTCCTGCGGAAGGCGGGAGAGGCAGCCGGGGCTGATCCTGCAAGAGTTGAACAGGTGATTGCGGAGAATGAGGGGTATTATTATTACCTGATTGAACGGTATGCGGATATGTTCCTCGAAACCCGCGTCATGGCGAAGCAATTCTCTGTGGTCGCTGACGCTCAGTATGCACTTGGCATCACGAAATTTCTGGTGAATGATCTTGGACTGATCCCGGCTGCACAGTTTGTGACAGATGACACGCCGAAGATGTATCGTGAGACGATTCGCCGGGAGTTCGAAGATCTGAACTACGGAATCCGGGCAGAGGTTCAGTTTGAAACGGACAGCTATCTGATCCATCAGAAGATCCGGGAGCATGACTATGGCGGTTATCCGCTGATTCTCGGAAGCTATTATGAGAAGGAGCTCGCGGCTGAGCTGTCCGGGCATTTTCTGAATATCTCCTGGCCTGTGCAGGACAAGGTCGTTCTGGATGATTTCTATGCAGGATATACGGGCGGTATACGGCTCATCGAGGATATCTACTCGATTGCGATGCAGCGTTTTAACTGAAAAGGAGAAAAAATGATTTACAGAATTGCGGTTGCCTCCTCCGACGGGGAGGAGGTGGATCTTAGTTTCGGCGAGGCGGCAGCTTTTCGCATTTATCGCGTCGACGGAACCAGTATCGAGTTGGAGGAGATGCGCATGTGTGCGCCGGAGGAGGAAGTCTCCTGCACGGGAGAAGCGGCCTCGTTCGTTGGCTGCGGAAGCGGCGCCGGGAATGGCACAGGCTGTGCAGCTGCGGCTTCCGGGAAGGCGGAACGGCTCTCAGATTGCCGCTGTCTGGTCTGCCGCAAGGCAGGATTCCGCATCATAAAGCAACTGGAAAAGCGGGCTGTCAGCGTCTTCGACATTCAGTGTTCTGTGGAGGAAGCGCTGAGGAAAATTGCGGAGTACTATGACCGGCTGGATACGCACCGTCCCCTGAGGAAGATCAGGGGGAGAGAGGAGGAGACATGAGCAAATATTTTGATCCGTCGAAGATACCGGGGCTGATGAGCACGGTGATGAAGGCGTTTCCGACAACCATTGAGCTGGTGGTTTTCTCCGTTTTCTTTTCCTTGCTGCTGGGAATTCTCTTTGTGACACTGGCATTGTCAGGAAATCGGATTCCGAAGGGAATTTACGGTGTATATATCGCTTTTATGCGCGGCATGCCGACGCTGATTCTGATTTTCATTCTTTATTTCGTGGCGCCGATCTATCTGAAGAAGGCGGGAATTTCCACTGATTCGTGGAGTAAGAATGTTTTCATTATTGCAACGCTCTCCCTCTCCTCTGGAGCAGCGATGGGTGAGATGATCCGTTCCGCCTTCCTTTCTGTGGACCGAATCCAGTGGGATGCTGCCTACAGCATCGGTATGGGACGCCTGGCAGCTTTTCGCCGGGTGATCTTCCCGCAGATGTTCGGGGTGGCAATCCCCACTCTGGGGAATAACATCGTCTCTATCTTCAAATCGACTTCGCTGGCGTTCTCGATCGGCGCAGTGGATATCTTCGGCCAGGCCAAGCTGATCTCGGGACGGCTGTATGGCCTGAACCGGGCGGAACTGTATATCGGAGTGGCGCTGATCTACTGGGTTATCTGTCTCATCCTGGAACAGGTTACAAAGTGGGCGGAGAAGTTGTATACAAAGGGCCGTGTCGGCCAGGTCGTTTCATAGAAAGGGGTCGAAGATGAATTTTACATTTATCCGGGAAATGCTGCTGCAGATGTCTCCGGCACTGCGAAATACACTTCTTATCACATTCCTGTCCGCAGGACTGGGGTGGCTGCTGGCGATCGGAATCGCTCTGGTGCGTGTGAAGCGAATCCGGATCCTTTCCAACGTCTGTGCTGTGTATGTTTCCCTTATGCGGAGTGTGCCGCTGGTCATTATCATGTTTTTTACCTACTATGCTGTGCCGCAGATCATTGCTTACTATCGTTACGAGCAGGGGCTTTCCGTGGCCAGCGTGGCCGGAAATACCAGCCTGCTCTGTCCGGTGGCAGCCATGAGTCTCTCGGAGGCTGCGTTTGCTTCGGAGGTGTTTCGCTCAGCGCTGGAGGCGGTGCCTCACGGACAGATGGAGGCAGCGCACAGCGTCGGAATGACTTCTCTTCAGGCCTATCTGCGGATCGTTTTTCCCCAGGCGGTTGTTATCGCGCTGCCGAACATGGGAGGACTGTTCATCGGGCTGCTCAAGAGCTCTACACTGGCTTACTATTCCGGCGTCGTGGAGATCACAGGCTATGCATATACACTGGCCAGCCCGACCTATCAGTTCCTGGAGGCATTCTTTGTCATTTCCGTGCTGTATGAGCTGTTGAGCTTTTTGTTCTCGCGCATCTTCAGCTGTCTGGAGCAGAATTTTGGGAAATACAGAAAAGGGGTGATATCGGTATGATCACAGTCGAAAATCTGAAAAAGAGCTTTGGCAGTACAGAGGTTTTGCGTGGGGTTTCACTGCATGTGAATAAAGGCGATGCTACAGTTATTATCGGGCCGAGTGGTTCGGGGAAGACGACGCTTCTGCGATGCCTGGATTTTCTGGAGCAGGCGGACGAGGGATTTCTCACGGTGGACGGCCAGAGAGTGGATCTGAAGCACTGCAGCAGGAAGGAAATACTGGCTGTGCGCCGGAAATGTGCTTTTGTCTTCCAGAATTATGGCCTTTTCCTCAACAAGACAGCCCTTGAGAACGTCATGGAAGGGCTTGTGATCGTCCAGCGAAAATCAAAGGATGAGGCCAGGAAAATTGCCGAAGAAGCTTTGGAGTGGGTGGGTCTTTCAGATCGTCTGAATTACTATCCGGTGAATCTGTCCGGCGGGCAGCAGCAGCGTGTCGGGATCGCCCGGGCTGTCGCGCTTTCTCCGGATGTAATTTTCTTTGATGAACCGACCTCGGCTCTCGATCCGGAGCTGGTCGGCGAAACGTTGGAGCTCATTAAGAAGGTCACAAAGAGAGGAATCACGACGGTGATTGTCACACATGAAATGTCCTTCGCGCAGGATGTGGCGCATCAGGTGATATTTATGGATGGCGGAGAAGTCGTCGAGAGCGGAACGCCGCAGGATATTTTCTTTCATCCAAAGGAGGAACGGACGAGACAGTTCCTGGCACGCGTCATTCCTAATTCTGCTCAGTATGCAGATTATATTTGACGATTTGCAGAGATCGGAAGACAGAAAGGAGAAATATAAGCAAATGGGAAAACAAATACCGGACACCATACGTGACACTCATGCAGGGTTCACGGACGCGCAGGCCGGTCTCGCGCGGGACATCCGGAAGCAGGAGAGCGGCGGATGTCTGAAAAACGCACACCGAACCTTTCAGCAGGGGATTCAATGTGTGCAGGTGAACAGCATGAACGCTCTTGCCAGCATTCAGGACGCGGTGCTGGTCATTCACGCTCCGCTGGGCTGTGCGGCCTGCGCCGGTCAGCGTGCGGTAGAACGCTACAATGTTTATAAGCATCACAGAGGGGGAAATCTGAAAGGAGGCGTCGTGCTGTCCACCGCACTGGGTGAGAAGGAAATTATTCTCGGCGGGGAAAAGCGCCTGGAGGAGACGGTGCGTGAAGCTGTGACACGTCATCAGCCGAAGATGGTCTTTATCCTGGCATCCTGCGCCTCGGCCATCATCGGAGATGATATCGATGCCGTCGCGGAACGCATGCAGGCAGAGTACCCGGATGTGATCTTCGCTCCGATTCACTGTGAAGGATTTAAGTCCAGGAATCATGCCACCGGGTACGATCTGGCTCTGAGCGCCCTGCAGAATTATGTGATCCGTGACGCGCGCCCGGCCAAAATCCCGGGGCTGATCAACCTTTTTGCCACGCATTCCCTGAGCTTTGCCGATCAGGAGGAGATGCGGCGCATGCTGGGCGCGATCGGGCTGAAGGTGAACATCCTGCCCTACAGCGCTACCTATGAGGATATCCTCAGGATCCCGGCTGCGGAGTACAACATTTCGGTCTGTCAGATTTTCGGCGATCAGTACATGCAGTTTCTGAACCGGGAGTACGGGACGCCCTACGCCATCACCGGCATGCCGATCGGCTCGGACAGTACCGACCGGTGGCTGCGTGCCATCGCTGCGCTGGTGGGGAAGGAGGCGGAGACGGAAGCCTTTATCGCCAGGGAGCGTGCAGCGGTCCGGGATGAGATCGAATCCATCCGAAAGAAGACGGAAGGTCTTCGCGTCTGTATCACGGCCGGAACCGGACGCGGCCTGGCGGCGGCGACGCTGATGGGAGAATATGGGATGCAGCTTCTCTGTATCCATACGCCTTATTATGAGAAGTCTTATGTAGAGGATTTTACAAGGCTTGAGAAGTATCACGGGGATGAGTTCCTGATCAATGTCGCGGACATGCAGCCCTGTGAGCAGATCAATCTGATCAAAAAATATAAGCCGGATGTGTTTATCGGCATGGCGAACTGGGCTTCCCGCCTGGGGATCCCCTGTACGCATATTCTTGATCATAAACGTCCGACCTTCGGCTATCGAGGAGTTTTGTATCTGGGCCGTAAGATAGAGGACGCACTGGATAACAACAATTTTAACCGCAAACTGCAGCGTTATACGAAGCCTCCGTTCCGGGAGAGCTGGTATCAGGAAGACGCATTCAAATACATGGAATTTCCGGAGGTGGAGCGACAGTGAAGAAATGTACGGAGCGGCCGCGGGTCCTCTGTTCGCTGAACGGCGCGGTGGATGTGGTCGGAAATATTTATCAGGGAATCCCGATTCTGCATGCGGGTCCCGGCTGCAGTATGCAGGCGGCGGTGGCGACAAATCTGTATTACCTGGGAGGGTATCACGGGATGCCCAGTACGAATACGTACGAGAAAGAGGTCGTATTCGGCGGAACGGACCGGCTGCGGGAGACGATCCGCGGAAGCCTGGAGGTGATGGACGGCCGGTTTTATGCGGTCCTGACCGGATGCAGTATGGGAATTAACGGGGATGATGTGGAATCCGTTGTACGGGAATTTGAAGACAGTCCGTATCCCGTTCTCTCGGTCGATGTGGCCGGATTCCGCGGGGACACGTATCTGGGATATCAGGCGACGCTGCTGGCGATCCTGAAGAAGCTTGCCAGAAAGACACAGACGAATCCGAAGCTTGTGAATCTGTACGGTCAGGTTCCCAGCATGGATATGACATTCCGCGGCGACCTTGAGGAGCTGACCCGGCTTCTGGAACGCCTGGGACTGCAGGTGAATACCTTCTTCATCCGGCGGGACGGCGTGGATCAGATGATTGATTCCGGCAACGCAGCTCTCAACATCAACATCTCGCCGTGGATGTGCCGGAATATCGACACTTATTATGAAAAGGAATTCGGGATTCCGACGCTGCATTATCCGGGGATGCCCATCGGCCCTACGGCCGCCACGGACTTCATGCAAAGAGTTGCCGCCCGGCTGGAACTCGACAAAGAGGAGGTTGAGCGGGTGACCACAGAGGAAGAGCAGTATGTATATGAATACTTTGATTCTCTGATGGGTACTTTTGAGAGACAGCGCTTTGTCCTTGTGGGGGAGAGTAATTTCGCTCTGGGCATCGCACGCTTTCTGGTCAACGACCACGGCTACATTCCACTGGCCGTGATTCTGACGGACAACGTGCCCAAGGGAAAAAGAAACGGGATTGAGGAGGAATTCCGTAATCTCGAGTGTGCCAGAAAAGCGGATATCTATTTCGAGGACGATGTCTATCAGATCGAACAAATTGCGGAGCGGTATCAGGAGCGGATGACACTGCTTCTGGGAAGCACCTTTGAGAAGGAGGCCGCCGCCCGCCTCGGCGTCTTTTTCGTCACGGTGACGGCTCCCTGTCTGGATAAACAGATCCTGAACAGATCACATGTGGGAATAAGAGGATGTCTCTCCCTGATGGAGGATCTGTACAATCACTATTGATAAAGAAAGTGACGGCTTCATAAGTCTGTCACGGTTCACTAAATGTAAGAAAAGAGAGGATGTAATCATGAAACGCAACAAAATTAGCAGGCTGTCCCGCCGTCTGGCGGCATTAACACTTTCCCTTCTGTTTGTCCTGAGCGGCTGCTCGTCCGCGGACTCCTCGGAGGAGGCATCCACGACAGCTGCAGCGAGCTCTGCGGATACGGCCGCAGTCACGGAAACGGCAGACGATACGGAAGCGGCGTCTGATACCGAAACGGTCGTGCTCCGGTGCGGTGTGAAGCAGGCTCATACTCCTTACTCCTACGTCGATGAAAGCGGAGAGCTTGTTGGTCTCGAGGAGGATGTCGTGACGGAGGCCTTTAACCGTATAGAGGGGTACGAGGTGGAATTTGTGCAGTTTGACGCTTCTCCTTCCCTGTTTTCCGCGCTGCAGACCGGAAGCATTGATTTTGCTTCAGGACAGTACGCGAAGAGCAGTGAGCGCCGCGAGATTTATAAATTTGCGGAACAGTTTTATGCGGTAAGTCCGTATTATCTTGTCAGCCGCGAGGAGGACTCCTTCCAGACACTGGAAGATATCGCAGGGGAGACGCTGGAGTTCGCATCTACGGCATATGAGAAGGAAGTCATCGAAGCATTCAACGCGGCAAATCCAGATCTGGAGGACATTGTTATTGTCGATACGTCGGGAGATACGACGAATGCAGATCAGCTTCAACAGTTATCCATCGGACAGAGAAATGTATTGCTGCTTTTTAAGAGCTCCTACGATACGTTACAGGCGGAGCTGAATCTTGATAACCTGGTGCTCTCCGATGAGCCGGCCCTTGTGGAGGATGTTTATCAGGTGTTCAACAGCAGCGTGGACGACGCAGTTATTGAGTTGTTCAATGACGCGCTGGTATCCATGTATGAGGACGGTACCCTCTCCGAGATCACCGTGAAGTGGTGCGGCGAAGATACGATTTCACTGTATGGAGATCAGATATCGCCAATAGAATAACTGTTTCTGCTTGAATTCTGTATCCCCGCAGCTGTCTGCTCAGTGTATATCTTTCTTTATGAAAAGTTCTCCTTGACAAAGCCTACCGAATTAGTGTGTAATAGATGAAGAGTGGATAGGAGAACCAGAAGTTTTTATTTAGAGGAGGATAAAGGTATGAGACTGGCAGTATGCGGGGATTCCCTGTTTTCAAGTAAAAACCTGGCAACACGCCTGGATCCCCGGATTGTGGCGTATCTGAGCGAGGCGGACGGCGCCTTTACCAACGCGGAATTCTGCACGCCGCGGCATGAGACACCACCCGCGCCGGGGCGAGGCTATATGACGGCTGTGCGGGCCGACCGGCTGGACGAACTGGTGGATCTGCATTTTCAGCTGGTTTCGCTGTGCAACAATCACTCCGGGGATTACGGATGGCAGGGGATGATGGATACCCTGGAGGCGGCGGAGGCGCGCAGGCTGATTCCCTGCGGCCTGGGGCGGACTCTGAGTGAGGCGAGGCTGCCGCATTTCCTGGACACACCGGCCGGACGGATCGGTGTCGTGGCTGCTGCCTCCACGCGCTCGGAGGTCTTCGCGGCCAGCGATGCGGGAGCCGGTGTCGCGGCCAGACCCGGCGTCAATCCGCTGCGGTGGAATCGCGCCTATGTGCTGCCGGAGAAGGACTACGAGGAACTACGGCGCATCGACACGCTTCTGGGGACGCGCGCCAGCGTGGACGAGGGAAACCGGATCGAGACATTTACGCCTTCGGGAGAGGAAGCCTTTAAGTTTGGCTCTCTCTGTGAAGAGAATCTGAACATTGAGCGGGGAGAGCGGGCCGGTGTGCGGACCTGGGCTGATGAGAGAGATGTCCGGGAGATACTTAAAAGCATCCGGGACGCTTCCCGCCGTTCAGATCTGACGATTTTCAGTCTTCACACCCACGAAGGCACGGATGCCAACTGGTATGCGACCGAACCGCCCGAATTTATCGAGTCGGTATGCCGACAGGCCATCGAGGCGGGGGCAGATGCGGTCGTGGGTCATGGCGCGCATTTCATGCGCGGTGTGGAAATCTACCGGGGGAAACCCATTTTCTATAATCTCGGCAGCCTTCTCATGGAATTTGAAGCCGGAGAGTCTCTCATTTCTCCGGAAATGTATCTCTGCTATGGATACGAACCGGACAGCCGTCCGTCGGATCTTCATGGAAACCGGGCGCAGGATGCGGATGGCCACCTGATCGGCTTTGCGTCGGAGCGGCGTTTCTCTGAGAATGCCATGGTACTCCTGGACAAGACGGAGGAGGGGCTGACATGGAAGATGGTGCCGCTGGATCTGCATCTGGACGGAGACAAACCCCTGCGTCGTGGGCTGCCGACGATCGCTGACCCGGGGACGGGGAGGCGGCTGACCGAACGGCTGCAGAAGGTCAGTGCAAAGTACGGAACCCGTCTCATGTACGATGAGGAGGAGGGCGTGATCCGTACCGATACATCGGCGCAGAAAGGAAGTCCCGCTGAATAAAAAGAGTTTGATTCAGTATCATTTTCTGGAGGAATACGATGAAAAGCATTCTGATTAAAGATACAACTCGGGAGGAGCGTGAGCAGATCATCCGGCAGTCCCTGGACTGCGGCGGCTGTGATTTCTGCTCTTCCTGCTGGCTGGGCGGAGGAAGCCCGTATGATATGTATCAGGATTATATTGACGGAAAAAAGGAGATTGCGCAGATTAATGCGGAGTATCGCGCACGGTACGTGCGCGGGTGAATCAGTGCGACAACAGAATCCAACGATTAAATTTCACTAAGGATACCTCACAGTAGAACAGACGGTGCGGCAAAACAGCGGGCGCGAAAAGTGCCCGCTGTTTTGCTGGAAAAAGTTATACGATAGTGTTGAGAAACCACCGGTAGATCCGCTCATCTGCATCCAGTTCAGGGTGGAAAGCGAGGGCAACCTGCTTCCGATAACGGACGCCGATGATCCGGTCATCGACCCGGGCCAGCACCTCGGCGCCCGGCCTTACTTCCTCCACATATGGTGCACGGATGAAGGTCATCGGGATGTTCCCGAGATCCGCAAAGGGAGCTGTCCGGTGAAAGCTGCCCAGCTGACGGCCGTAGGCATTGCGGCGCACCGTCATGGGAATTGAGGCAAAGCAGGGGGACTCGCCCCCTGCAATGTGCTCTGCCAGTAAAATCATACCCGCACAGGTGGCTAGAACAGGCATTCCTCCGTCAATCCTCTCTTTTAGCGGGGTGAACAGGTCCAGGTCGCGGAGCAGCTTTGCCTGCACCGTACTTTCTCCCCCAGGAAGGATCAGCGCGTCGAGACCGAAGCCCAGATCGTCATGTTTACGAAGCTGAGCGCAGGAATTGGCGAGCTGTTTCAACGTCGCTGCCTGTTCGAGAAACGCTCCCTGCATAGCGAGTACAGCGATGTTCATCTCACTGTCCCCGTTCTGCCATGAGCAGCTGGATTTCCTGTTCGTTGATGCCAACCATCGCTTCTCCCAGATCCTTTGAAAGCTCTGCCAGAAGAGAAGCATCCTGATAATTGGTCACGGCCTGAACGATGGCAGCGGCGCGTTTGGCGGGATTGCCGGACTTGAAGATTCCGGAGCCGACGAACACGCCTTCTGCGCCCAGCTGCATCATCAGCGCCGCATCCGCCGGAGTTGCCACGCCGCCGGCCGCGAAGTTCACGACCGGGAGACGCCGGTTTTCGTGGACATACTGCACGAGATCAACCGGTACCTGAAGCTCTTTGGCTGCTTCGAAGAGCTCGTCCTCGCGCAGAGAAGCCAGCTCCGCAATCTCCCGGTTGATTTTGCGCATATGACGAACGGCCTGTACGATGTCACCGGTCCCCGGTTCACCTTTGGTGCGGATCATGGAAGCGCCTTCGCTGATTCTCCGCAGCGCTTCTCCAAGATCCCGGGCTCCGCAGACGAAGGGTACCCGGAACTGACGTTTGTCGATATGGTAAACGTCATCGGCGGGGGAGAGTACTTCACTCTCGTCGATGTAGTCGATCTCGATTGCTTCCAGAATCTGCGCTTCAACAAAATGGCCGATGCGGCATTTTGCCATGACAGGGATGGATACCGCATCCTGGATGCCGCGAATCATCCCTGGATCGCTCATCCTGGATACGCCCCCGGCCGCCCGGATGTCCGCGGGAATCCGTTCCAACGCCATGACGGCGCAGGCGCCCGCTTCCTCGGCGATCTTCGCCTGCTCCGGCGTGGTTACATCCATGATCACTCCGCCCTTCAGCATCTGCGCCAGCTGCTTGTTCAATGTGTATCTTTCTTCATTCATATGAAGACCTCCTTCAAAAGCATATTTATTTAGTATGTAAAACGGATTTTATTATAGAAAGCAAAATGGCATTGCGAAATATCCAGTTTTATTCTTTTTGACAAGGCCAGTTTTGAACAATGAAGGTTGAAATCTCTGCTGATTTATGCTATTTTAGTTACAGCAGAAACTATGAAACTACTGGCTGCCCGCAGCAATATATGGGCGTAAGCAGATGAAAAACAGGAGGATAAAAGCATGAGCGCATGGAGTAAAGCAGGTTTGTTTGTCGGCGGTGTTCTGTTTGGAACGGCCGGAGTGAAGATTCTGGGCAGCAAGGATGCTAAAAAGGCCTATACACATACGACCGCCGCGGTTTTGCGTGCGAAAGAGAGTGTGATGACGACCGCGACAACCATCCGGGAGAATGCGGACGACATTCTGGCGGATGCGAAAGAGATCAATGAAAGGCGTGCGGCGGAGGCGTGTGCGGAGGAAATTCCCGATGCATCAGACGCTTTTGGCGGACAGACACCGGAGGCTGTGGCAGAATAAAGTATGAGATGCAGAATCTTACATGAATCAAAGGGCAGGCTGCGGATTCATGTCATGCAGCATGGCATGAGTCTGCGGCAGGCGGACATACTGGAATATTATCTGCGCGCGACAGAAGGCGTGACCGATGTGAAAGTCTATGACCGTACCGGAGATGCGGTCATCTTTTTTTCGTGTGACCGGGCGGTCATTATCGCGGCGCTTGGCCGGTTCAGTTATGAGAAGGCTGAGGCGCTGGCGCCGGAAAATACCGGCCGCGAGCTGAGCCGTCAGTTTGAGGATCGGCTTACCTTTCTGGTGTTGCGAAGAGCCGCGTTAAAGCTTTTTGTCCCAGTCTCTCTGCATGCAGTGATCGCCGCGGTAAAATCTGTGAAATATATCTGGCGGGGTGTTCGTGCGCTCCTTGGCGGAAGACTGCAGGTTGAGACGCTGGATGCGACAGCGATCGCCGTTTCATTGGCCAGGGGCGATTTTGATACCGCGTCTTCGGTCATGTTTCCTCTGAATATCGGCGAGATTCTCGAGGAATGGACGCACAAAAAGTCAGTCGACGACCTGGCCAGGACGATGTCCCTGCAGACGGATAAGGTCTGGCTGCGGGTAGAATCACCGCGCCTGCCGGAAGATTCACCCCTGAGTGGCCGGTCTTCCGACTGTGAGCTCTCAGACAGTGAGTCCTAAGAAATACAGGAAGTTCTGGTTCCCGTATCAGATGTCAGGGTGGGAGACTGTATCGTTGTGCGTATGGGCGGCGTCATCCCGCTTGACGGCAGGGTGACCGGCGGTGAGTGTCTGGTCAATCAGGCGTCCATTACCGGTGAATCCATGCCTGTTCGAAAGAGGGACGGAAGTCCCGCTTATGCCGGTACGGTGGTTGAGGAAGGCGAATGTGTGATCCGCGTGGAAAAAGCGGTGGGCAGCGCGCAGTATGACAAGATTGTGCGGATGATTGAGGAATCCGAGAAACTGAAATCCGCAACAGAAGCAAAAGCGGCTCATCTTGCGGACAGCCTGGTGCCTTATACCCTGGGCGGGACGGCGCTGACCTGGCTGCTGACCCGAAATGTGACCAAGGCAGTCTCCGTTCTGATGGTTGATTTTTCCTGTGCACTCAAGCTGGCCATGCCGCTGGCGGTCCTCTCTGCCATGCGGGAGAGCAGTGCACATCAGATCACCGTCAAGGGAGGGAAGTTCCTGGAGGCGGTCGCTATGGCAGATACGATCATCTTTGACAAGACCGGAACGCTGACACACGCTGAGCCTACAGTGGCGCAGGTGATTCCTTTCCACGGGCAGCAGGCGGATGAGATGCTGCGTCTGGCGGCCTGTCTGGAAGAACACTATCCGCACTCCATGGCGAATGCTGTGGTGAGAGCGGCCCTGGAAAAGGGACTGAACCACGAAGAGCATCATACAAAGGTTCAATATGTGGTGGCTCATGGAATTTCCAGCATGGTAGACGGACAAAAAGTCGTCATTGGCAGCTATCATTTTGTCTTTGAGGATGAGGGGTGTGTCGTCCCTGAAGGAGAACAGCAGAAATTCAATGCGCGTCCGGCGGAGTATTCCCATCTTTATCTGGCGATTTCCGGCGTGCTTTCGGCGGTTATCTGCATCGAGGATCCGATCCGGCTTGAAGCGCCGGAGGTGATCTGTGCATTAAAGGAACTGGGAATCGAAAAGACCGTCATGATGACCGGCGACAGCGAACGCACCGCGCAGGCAGTCGCGGAGCAGATCGGAGTGGATGCGTATTATGCGGAGGTACTGCCTGAGGATAAGGCGAAATTCATTCAGGAAGAACACAGAAAAGGGCGCCACGTGATCATGGTCGGAGATGGAATCAATGATTCTCCCGCACTGTCGGAGGCGGATACAGGCATTGCCATCGCAGATGGGGCGGCCATCGCGCGGGAGGTCGCCGATATTACGATCTCTGCGGACGACCTGTGGGCTCTGGTGACATTAAAACGCCTCAGCGATGCGCTCATGAAGCGGATTGATGTCAATTACCGGCAGATCATCAGTTTTAACTCATTGCTGATCCTGCTGGGCGTGCTGGGAATTCTTCCGCCCGCCACATCGGCACTGCTTCATAATACATCGACCATCCTGATCAGTATGAAGAGTATGACGGATCTGCTGACAGACTGATTGGAATACAGGCATCGGCGCAGCCGCCCGGAAATTGGGTTTGGCTGCGCCTTTTTCATCGCGGCTGTTACGCCGGAATTCAGTCGGTGTCAGCCCAAATGAAGTGTGAAACATCGCAGTGAATTTGGACTGGCTCTCGAAACCGACTCTGTTGGCAATCTCTAATATGGAAAGATTTGTTTCCGTCAGCAATTTTTTCGCCTCATCAATTCGCTTACCCTTAAGGTATGCCGGTGCAGCAGAGCTTAGGGCCTGGGCAGAGAAAAATTGATGAAATGATGATTGAATCCCCAGAGGATCCATCAAAATTTGAAAAGGTTTACCTGGCATGGTGCGTACTTTACAAGATAAAGATAAGTTGGTACAATATATCCAACAACAAAGAGAAGCCATTACAGGAAAACATTATGAAAAAAACAACGAATGTACGTACACTTACTTTTACTGCCATGATGGGCGCTGTCTCTACGGTGCTGATGATGCTGAATTTCTCCATCCCGTTTGCGCCGGGCTTTCTGAAATTCGATATTTCAGAGCTCCCGGCTCTTTTTGCAGGGTTCTTCCTGGGCCCGGCCAGCGGCTGTCAGGTCATTCTTGTGAAGGTGGTCCTGAAGCTGCTGTTTCAGGGAACCGACACCGCATTCGTGGGAGAATTCATGAATATTCTCGGCAGTATCTGCTTCATCCTTCCGGCCTCACTCATTTACAAGTGGAACCACACAAAGAAGGGCGCCATCATCAGCATGGCGGTGGCCTCCATACTGGTCAGTATCGCTTTCATTTTTATTGATGCCTATATCGCGTTTCCGATGTATTCCGCGCTGTACGGGCTGCCGATGGACACGATTATCGCAATGGGAACAGCCGTCAATCCGTATATCACCGACCTGCCGACCCTGATGCTGTTATCCGTGTTCCCGTTCAACCTGTTTAAGCACGGCGTGACCTCCTTCATCACGTATCTTCTGTATAAGCGTGTGGGGCGCGTCCTGCGCGGGATCATTGCTCCGGAAGCGCAGGTAAAAACGAAGTCCGTTTGACCCGAAGAGGCGAATCATATGCACTTCCGGAGAAGCGGATGACGGAAGCAAGCCGTGACTTTCATCGAAGTCCCGGCTTTTTTCGTTGATAAGAATATATCGTTATGAAGTGGAACCCTATTCTGTAAAAAAATAAAAGAGCCATTGATTTTATTATCATATTACTTTAAAATAGTGTTTATAGTCAGGGAGAATCCGGAACATTTCATCATGATACAGGGAAGATGGGGGATTAGAAATGAAAAACGGAAAGCGGATCATAGCGATTTTACTTGCGGCGGCATTGGTGCTTCAGTCATTTCCGCTGGAGGCTCTGGCATCGGAGATTCAGAGCGGTACACAGCAGGAAGTGAGTACGGTAGAAGAGGAAGGCAGTTCTCTCTCAGAGGAAGAAGAGGGGGAGTCTTCGCTTGTGTCGGAGTCTGGGGACACAGAAGATAGTGATGTAGCCGACGCGGAAGGGGAAGATGATTCTGCGGAAACCGGTTCTGAGGGAGAAGAAGATTCCATAGAAACCGGTATTGAAGAAACCGGTTCCGATGCAGAGGAAGCGGCAGATCAGTCAGAGGCGGACAGCTCCGATACGACCGGGGAGAATGCGGATGACAGCTCTTCCGATGTATCTGAAGCGGATTCTGACGACACCGGGGAGGAAGCGTCCGGTGATTCAGGCGATGAGGCAGACAGCGAGTTTACCATTGATGAAAATGGTGTGCTGACCGCTTATAATGGAACGGCGACAGACATTGTGATTCCGGATACCGTAACAGAAATAGGAGAGAAAGTTTTTTATAATACGGAGATTACGAGCGTTGTTCTGCCGGAGGGCCTGACAACCATCGGCGCCTCTGCGTTTTACGGTTGCAGCAGGCTGACGGGTGAACTGACATTGCCGGAGGGCCTGACAACCATCGGTTCGTATGCGTTCTACGGCTGCAGCGGCTTCACGGGCAATCTGGTGATTCCGGACAGTGTGACAACGGTCAACGCATATGCTTTTTATGGTTGCAGTGGTTTTGACAGAACGTTGACCCTGTCAGAGTCCTTAAGCAGTATTGCTGATTACGCGTTTTATAACTGTAAAAATCTGACCGGAACACTGACAGTCCCGGATTCCGTAACGGAAATTAATCGGGGGGCGTTTGGCTCCTGTACCGGCTTTACAAAGATTGTTTTCGGGAAAAATGTCTCCTGGATGTATGGGTATTCTTCCTCATATATTTCGTGGTGCCCGTTTTACGGCTGCTCCGCCGTTACGGAAATCACCTTTACCGGCGAATCAGCGCCGCTTATAAGTTCTTCCTCAACCTCAAGCACCGCTTACGTGGCAAATTTCTTCAGCAGCAGCTGTTTTGCCAGTCTGACAAAGATCACTGTCCCTGCGGCCTCTTTCGAGGATTATGCCGGCGCGTGGTCGGATTCGCTGCAGGAAGGAAAGACCAGGCTGACAGCCGACAGTGAAGAAGAGTTTCTGGTAGCAGAGGGCGTGTTGCTGAGTTATACCGGTTCGGAGGCAGATGTCACAATTCCGGATACGGTGACAGAAATCAGCAGCTATGCATTTCGGAATAACACGATCGTGAAGAACGTGACCTGTCCGGAGAGCGTGACTGTGATTGATGCCAATGCGTTTCGCAGCTGTACGGCGCTTACTTCGTTTGCGTTCCCGGAAAAACTGGTAAGTATCGGTAATTACGCGTTTTACAACTGTACCGCTCTGACCGGCAGCCTGGAACTGCCGGAGACGCTGACAACCATCGGCGGGTATGCGTTTTACAGCTGCAGTGGCCTTGCCGGCGAACTGAAATTGCCGGAGAGCGTGCCTAGGAGTGGTGTGTATGCGGTTTACGGCTGCAGCAGTCGCCCGGG